>JBKJNL010000247.1:0-7597 GCA_046593615.1 Myxococcota bacterium
CACGAGCGCGGTGCCTTCGGGGCCGTTTTGTTCCTGACAGACGAGCCCGGGAGAAAACGGCGGGCTCAAAAGCGTCGGCTCGGCCTCGACGATGAAGGTCGGCTCGCAGGCCACGAAGACCACGGTGAGCGCGGGCAAGAGACGCGCGGCGCGGGGAGCGGAGAACCAGGACATGGCCACCTCGAGCAAAGAAATGAATCGGTCGACCCGATCGCCGGACCTGAGCCGTCCGCTGGCGGATTGATAACCCCGCGATCAGGACGGGGCCCGAAACGCGCCATATCGGACGGCCGCCCGATCGAAGCCCGATCGAAGCCCGATCGAAGCGATCAAATCACTGCTGAACGATGTCCCACTTGGGGCGCTGCCAGGTTTTGCGAAAGGCGGCGACGTCGGCGAACACCGCGTTCTTGCCCTTCTCGGTGCCGTCGAGGAACCAGGCGAAGCCGAGCTGCTCTTCGTCGGTGCCGAGCTGCTGATCAAAGGTCCGCACGATGGAGTTGGGCCCCAGCGCCATGCGGCCGACCACCCGCTCGAGGCCGAGCTTGATGCCGTGCATCTCTTTGCGCGGCTCGTAGGCCTTGAACACCAATTCCGAGCAGACCAGCGACGAATCAGTGTAGAAGTCGAAGTCGAAGTCATACGGGCGACCTGCGTAACCAAATGCCCGATCGATGGCCTTTGCCTTTTCGACCTTTGTCAGCTTGGGGCGCATGGCGGCCACGTAGTCGGCGCGGATGCTCTCCTCGGCGGCGTTGAAGCTGACGCCCTCGCTGATGGCCTCGAGGATGCGGCGCGGGTTGCCCTCGTGGTCGGGAACATTGTAGGCATTCCAGGCCTCGGGATGCTTCTCTGCCAGATAGTGGGTCAGCGGCTTTCCAAAGGCTTTGTCAATCTCGGGATCGGTCGACCAGGCGGTGAGCTCGTCGGGCGAGCCGACCCACAGCGCAGCGTGGGGCCAGAAGCCGGGCAGGCCGATGTTGCTCAGGTACCAGTTGCGGCGCTCGACGATGACGTCGCCGGGCTCGGACTTCTTTGCGGCTGCGCGCACCTGCTCGAGCGAGATGAGCATGGTGTTCTTGCGCCGCACCTTGGTGTCACCGAGCCACTCGGCGGTCTCGGCCTGCACCGGGAACCAGGCGGCGTGGGCGAAGTCGGTGCCGATGTCGAGGGTGTTGCCGCCGAACAGGTCGACCGACTTGCGGGTCATCTCGGCCTTGATGAACGCGTAGCGCTCTTCGAGCCGCTCGCAGACGAACGCGTAGAGCTTGTCTTCTTTCTGCAGCGCCTCGTTGGCCGGGCCGAGCACCTTCAAGTATTGGTGCGCGGCCAGGGTCTTGGCGACGTCCTCGATGTGCAGGACGTTCCATTTGAGGCGGGCGTAGGCGCCGCGCGGCACGCCGTGCTCGACCGAGCCTTCGTCGAACAGCTTCTCGAACTGCGGCTTGTTGTGCGTAGCCTCGATGAGGCTCAAGGCCAGGGCGTGCTTCTCGAGATAGGCGGCGAAGCCGAGGTCGAAGTGCCGCGCGTGGCGCTCGGGATCGGTGACCAGGTTGAGCCGCCAGAAGTCGAGGTGGAAGCGCGAGAGCGCATCGAGGGCAAAGGTGTGGTCGAGGACGTCGGCGAACAGCACCAGGGCGTGGTCGCGCTGGTCGGCGGACAGGGCAACGTCGGCGGCGCGATCGAAGAGGGTGTCGTTGGTGCGGATGGACTCGGTCAGGCGGATCGTCGCCGCGGCCATGCGCTGGTAGCGCTGGGCGTCCTTGAGGGCCCGCTGGTCGAGCTCTTCTTTCGTGAAGTCCTGGAAGCGCGTGCGGCGGTTGCTGTCGTCGACGGTGACCGCTGCGGCCGGCCCCGTGGCCGGCGGCACGCCTTTGGATTTCTCGGTGCAGGCCCCGAGCGACAACGCGAGCCCGACGGCGAGACCAGCGGCGGGGGCGACGACCGGAAAGCGGGAGGGGCGCGACATGGTCGGAGGTTCGTCGACGTCGCCGACGGCGACAAGCCCTGACAAGCGGGTGTCCGTGTGGCATCTGCGACGCCGTGCTGCCGCTGCCTGCTCCGTCGCCCCGGGCCTTTGTCATCGACCCCTCGTCGTCGGTGTCGACGTCGTCTTCGACGTCAGGGAGCTCGTCGTCGTCGACGTCAATCAGCGCAGCACGGGGCCACGCCGTGTGCCTGCACGGCTACACCGGGTCGCCCTTCGAGGTGCGCACCACCGCCGAGGCCCTGGCCCGCCGGGGCTTTCGCGCGGTGGGGCCGCTGTTGCGCGGCCACGGCACCGACCCGGCCCTGTTGAACCACGTCTGCTGGCAAGACTGGCTCGACGACGCCGTCAGCGCGTTCGACGCCCTCCCGTCTGACGGCAGCCCCCGCGTCGTCGTCGGCTGCTCGATGGGCGGGCTGCTGGCGTTGCACCTCGCCGTGCTGCGCCCCGTCGACGTGCTGGTGCTGTTGGCGCCGGCGCTGCGCTTCCACCCCGCGGCCGCCGTCGGCGTCGCCGGCCTCGGCACCGGCTTGTGGCGCGCCCGCGCGTTCCTGGCCAAAGAGGCCCCGGGGGGCGACGTCGCCGCCGACGACGCCCAGCGGTTGAACCCGACCTACAAGGTGATGCCGACCCGCGGGCTCCTTGAGCTGTCGCGCCTGCAGCGAGCCACCGAGCAGATCCTGTCGCGCGTGCGGGCCCCCGTCTGTCTGCTGCACGGACGCGACGACCACACCATCGCGCCGTCGTCGTCGTCGGTGATCGCCCGCACCGTGTCGTCGTCGACGATCGAGCACCACGTGCTGATGCGCACCTGGCATCTGGTGGCCCTCGATCGCGAGCGCGACCTCGCCAACATCCTGGCCGCCGACTTCGTCGATCGCGTTTTGCCGACGTCGCCGGTCACGATCACGTCAACGAACACGTCCTCAACGAACACGTCCTCCACAAACACGGCGGCGAAAGCGGCGTCGAAAGCGGCGTCGAAAGCGGCGGCGTCGAAGCGGTCGTCGAACACGTCGGCCGCAGCCGATCGGAGTGCGGCATGAACGCAGCAAAGGTGAGCGGCGTCGACCCCGCCCGCGAGGCCGCGGCCGCGGCGCTGTCGCGCGTGCTCGACGACGGGGCCTGGGCTGCACCGGCGTTGTCGTCGGTGCTCGATGCCTCGGCCATGAGCGAGCGCGACAAGGGCTTCGCCACCGAGCTGTTCTACGGCGCGCTGCGCTTCGCGCGACCCCTCGAGACCTCGCTGCTGCGCGGCGCCGACAAGCCCGGACGCGGCCTCGATTCGCGCATCCGGCCCCACCTGATCATCGCCGCCTACCAGCTGCAGCACTTGAAGGAGCGGGTGCCGGCCCACGCCGCCGTCGACGCCGCCGTCTCGGCCGTGAAGCGCGTGCGGCCCGGGCTCGACGGCTTCGCCAACGCCTTGTTGCGCAAGCTCGGCTCGCCGCTGCACGAGCTCTTGAAGCCCGGCGCGTCGCTCGCCGAGATCGCCGCGGCCTGGGGCATCCCGTTGACCCTCGCCGAGGCCATCACCCAACGCCTGCCGCCGTCGGAGCACGCCGCCGCCGTCGCCGGCCTCAGCGCGCGGCCGACGACGTATGCGACGTCGGGGCATCCGTTCGACCCGCTGCTGCAAAGCAAGCTCGCGGCCGCACCCCTCGAGGTGAAGCACGCCTTTGTGCCCGGCGTCGTCGAGGCCAGCGCCGGCAAGGTCTCGGACCTGCCCGGCTTCAAGGACGGCGCCTTTTTGATCGCCGACCCCGGCTCGGTGTTGTGCGCCCTCGCCGTCACCGCTGGCGGTGCGTTTGCCGGCGGTGCGTTTGCCGCCGGCCGCTCGGGCCCGGGCCCGCGTGTGCTCGATCTGTGCGCGGCGCCGGGCACCAAGTCGGTGCTGTTGTGCAACGCCGGCGCCAACGTCACCGCCGTCGAGCTCAACCCCAAACGCGCCCGCAAGATCGCCGACAACGCCCGGCGCATGAACGTCGACCCCTCGGTCCCCGAGGGACACCTCACGGTCGTCGTCGGCGACGCCACCACCCTGCCCGAGCCCACCGGCGACGACGGCTACGACGCCGTGCTGCTCGACGCGCCGTGCACCGGCCTCGGCACCACCCGCCGCAAGCCCGAGATCAAGCTGCGCCGCAACGACGACGACGTCGCCGCCAACGCGCTCTTGCAGGCCAGGCTGCTGCAGGCCGCGGCCCGGCAGGTGAAGCCCGGCGGCGTCCTCGTCTACTCGGTGTGCTCGCCGCTGCCCGCCGAAGGGCCCCAGCAGATCGAGGCCTTTCTCGCCGCTCACCCGCACTTCAGCCGCGAGTCGCTGGCCACGGTGCTGCCCTTCCTGCCGGCCTCGGCCGTCGACGACGACGGCCAGGTGCGGCTGTTGCCCCACCTGCACGACGCCGACGCGTTCTTCATCGCCCGCCTGAAGCGGTCCGCCTGATCGATCCTGGGCCTGAGCAAGCCGGGTCGAGCCCGCGCCTTTTTGGTTGGGCAGGTTCGGCCGGTCAGCCGGTTCGCCCTGTCTGCACCGCAAACCAGCTAGAAAGCGCCATCTCTTGAGGAGCGCCATGACGACGACCGGCACCCTGGTAGCGCCTTCGATTCTCTCGGCCGACTTCGGCAAGCTGCGCGCCGAGATCGAAGACGTCGACGCCGGCGGCTGCGACTGGGTCCACGTCGACGTCATGGACGGCCGCTACGTGCCGAACCTCACCATCGGGCCGCTCATCGTCGAGGCCGTGCGCAAGTCGACCGCCAAGGTCGTCGACGTGCACCTCATGATCGTCGAGCCCGAGCGCTGGATCGACGCCTTCATCGACGCTGGCGCCGACGGCGTCACCGTGCACCAGGAGGCCTGCGTGCACCTGCAGCGCACGCTGCAGGTCATCAAGAGCAAGGGCAAGCGCGCCGGCGTGTCGCTGAACCCCGGCACCAGCGAAGAGACCCTGCGCTACGTCATCGGCGACGTCGATCTGGTGCTCGTCATGAGCGTCAACCCCGGCTTTGGCGGGCAGAAGTTCCTGGCCTCGCAGCTCGAAAAAGTGCGGCGCATCAAAAAGATGCTGACCGACGCCGGCAACCACGGCGCCGTCATCGAGATCGACGGCGGCATCGGCCCCGACAACGCCGGCCTCGTCTGCGAAGCCGGCGTCGACGTGCTCGTGGCCGGCTCGTCGGTGTTCAACAAGCCCGATCGCAAGGTGGCCATCGCGGCCTTGAAAAAGGCCGGCGACGAAGGACGCGCCCGCCGCGGCGGGTCAGGCACGTGAAGCGTGTCGTCGTCGTCTCTGCCGTCGTCGCCGCCGTGCTCGGCGTCGTCGCCCTGGGCGGCTGCCCGCGGGGCGCGCCCCTGACCCGGGCCCGCGTGGCCCTCATCGAAAACACCGCCCGCCTGCCCGGCACCGCGCTGCCGGCGAGCTCGAGCAGCGACGGCGGAAGCGACGTCATGGCTGCCGCCGTCGCCGTCGAACGAGCCGTGGCCGACGCCAGAATCAACAGGATCAAGACGAGCGGCTCGGTCCACACCGCGTTCTGCGGCAGCACCGCGGTTGCGCCCGGGTCTCTCGCTGCGGGCCACCAAAAAGGTGGCGGCGCGGTCGTCGTCGTCGTCGACGGCATCGACGGCCCGGCCCTCGACGGCGTGTTGGCAAAGGCCGGGCTCGCGCCCAACATCTCGGCCACCACCGAGACCCTCGACGACGACGTCGCCGTGCTGGCCGTGCGCAGCGCCGATCCGTTCGTCGCCCGCGACTTCGTCGATCGCGCCTTGCGACCGGCGCTGTCGGCGGTCAAAGACGTCACCCGCGTCGACGTCGTCGGTGGCAAGCGCCAGCGCCAGGTGCTCATCGACCTGCGCAAGATGCTCGCCGTCGACCTGACCATCTCCGAGATCCTGTTTGTCGCCGGCGGCGGCACCAGCCTCGAAGCCACCGTCGCCAAGAGCTCGGTGCCCCCGCAAAGCGAGCCGATGATCAAAGCCGCGCTGGCGTCGCCGCAGCCCGGCGAGCTGCGGGTCATGCTCAGCGACGTCGCCGACATCGGCCTGTTCCCGGTGGGCGAGCCGCTGCGCAGAGATGGCGCCGTCGAGGTGCGCGTGAGCGGACCGCCCTCGGCCAGAGACGCCGTGCTGGCCGCGGCCCTGAAGATCGAAGGACCCGCCGGCCTCGAGGTCGCTCCCCTCGACGACGACAGCGTCGAAGGCGTCGACGTCATCGTCGCCGGCACGCCCGCCGAGGTCGACGACCTGCGCCGCGAGCTGCTGGCCATCCCCGGCGTGCGCTTCGGCGAAGAAGCCCAGGCCCTGCACATCGAGGTCGACGCCGACCGGGCCCAGAAGCTCTCGGTGTCGCCCTTCGCCGCCGCCGCCGTCGTCGACGTCGCTGTCGCCCCCGGCGGCCACGTGCTGCTGCGCAACACCGAGAACGTCGCCGTGCGCCTGAAGGGCGAGGTGCCGCCCGAGCTGCTGATGCAGCTGGTCGTGGCCCGCACCGCGGCCGGTCCGGTGCGGCTGCTCGACGTCGCCACGCTGGTGGCCACACCGGCCCGCGCCGACCGCCTCGACGGCCAACCAGCCCAGCGCGTGCGCGTGCTGTTCGACGTCGGCGTGCGCAAGAACGCCCTGGCCGCTGTCGAGCAGGCCGTCGCCCGCCGCGGCAAAAAGGCGATCCTCGAGCGCCGCGATGTCGCGCGCGGCGTCTGTCCGTGACGTCATCAACGACATCGACGACGACCCCTTGATCGCGGATCCCTCCATGCGCCACTTCGTGCTCGCCCTCTCGCTGACCGTCTCGCTGACCGTGCTGGCTTCGTCGACGTCGTGGGCGGCCACGCCGCGGCCGGCGACGTCACAACAAGCCATGGCCGCCACCGCCCACCCAAAGGCCACCGAGGCCGCGCTGACGATCCTCAAGCAGGGCGGCAGCGCCGTCGACGCCGCCATCGCCGCCACCTTTGCCATCTCGGTCGTCGAGCCATTCTCGGCGGGCATCGGCGGCGGCGGCTTCGCCGTCATCTTTGACCAGAAGACCAGGCAAACGCGGGCCCTCGACTTCCGCGAAAAGGCGCCGGCCCGGGCCACCGCGGGCATGTACCTCGACGACAAAGGCGCCGTGGTCGCCGACCGCTCCGTCGACGGCTGGCTGTCGGTGGCGGTGCCGGGTGTGGTGCCGGGCCTCGCCGAGCTGCACCAGAAACACGGCAAGCTGCCCTGGGCCAGGCTGCTGGCACCGGCCATCGTCCTCGCCGACAAAGGCTTCGTCGTCGGCGACGACTACGCCGGCAGCGTGCAGGCCCGGCTCGCGGCGCTCTCGGCCTGGCCCGCGTCGCAGGCGGTGTTCTTCAAGCGCGCCAAGGGTTCGACGGCGGGCGCCACAGCAGGCGGCGTCAACGGCTGGGTGCCCCTCGAGCCCGGCGACACCCTCTTGCAAAAGGACCTCGCCAGAACCCTGCGCGCGATCGCCAAAGACCCGCGCGCGCTCAACAAAGGACCCATCGCAAAGGCCATCGCCAGCGAGATGAAATCCCACGGCGGCCTCGTCGACGAAGCCGACCTCGCCGCCTACGCGCCGACGTGGCGCGAGCCGCTGTGCGGCCCGTACCGGGAGC
>JBKJNL010000293.1:0-4968 GCA_046593615.1 Myxococcota bacterium
GTCGTCGTGGTCGTCGTCGTGGTCGTCGTCGTGGTCGTCGTCGCGCCCAGCGTCTTGCTCACCTGCGCAAACAGGACGCGGCTGCGGCGTCGAGCCCGCGGCTCGGCCGCGCGTTGCCATCGGACTTGAGGGGCGGCACGGCGCAACCATTGACGTCGACGGCGGAAGCGTTGGACGGTCCGGCGTTCCTGGAGGCTGTGTGCTGTTTTTCCTCGTCACCCTCGGCGCGCTCGGCGGCGTCTTTCTGGTCGGCAAGACCTTCATCGTCGTCAGCGAGCGGCACGCGGTCGTGAAGGAGCGCCTGGGCAAGCCCCAGGGCGTCTTGAAGCCCGGCTTCCACTTCATGGTGCCGCTGCTCGACCGCGCCGCCTACACGCAGGAGATGCGCGAGCAGCCCATCGATGTGCCGCCGCAGATGTGCGTTACGAAGGACAATATCCAGGTCGAAGTCGACGGTATTGTTTATGTTCAGGTGATCGATCCGGTCGCTGCATCATACAATGTTTCTGATTATCGCATGAGCGCCATCGGGCTCGCCATGACGACCATGCGCAGCGAGATCGGCAAGCTCACGCTCGAGGGAACCTTCTCCGAGCGCGATCAAATCAACGACGCCATCGTCAAGGAGATCGACAAGGACTCGGTCAAGTGGGGCATCAAGGTCCGCCGCTACGAGATCAAGAACATCACGCCCTCGGCCAACGTGATTCATACCCTTGAGAAGCAGATGGAAGCCGAGCGACAGAAGCGCGCATCCATGACGATTTCAACAGGTCAAAAAGAAGCCAAGATCATGGTGTCCGAAGGCGAGATGACCCAGGCCGTCAACCTCTCCGAGGGCGAGCGCGCCAAGCGCATCAACGAAGCCAACGGCCGCGCCGCCGAGATCCGGCTGCTCGCCGACGCCCAGGCCAAGGGCATCGCCCTCGTCGCCGACGCCATCACGTCCCCCGGCGGCGACGACGCCGTCAAAGCCCAGATCGCCGAGCAGTACATCCACGAGCTCGGGCGCATCCTCGAGGGCGCCGAAGTCACCGTCGTGCCGACGCAGATCGCGCAGATGCGCGGCTTCTTCGAAGGCATGACGCAGGTGGCAAGCGCGGCGACCGGCACCAACACGAGCAAGGGCTGAGGAGAACACCATGTTTTTGAACGGAATCTCCTTTCTCATCTGGGGGCTGCTCAGCCTGTACATCGCCTTTAAGGTGGTGCGCTCCATCCGCGTCGTGCCCAACAAGACCGAGCTGCTCGTCGAGCGCCTCGGCCGCTACGACCGCACCCTCGGGCCGGGCGTGCATTTCTTGATTCCCTTTCTCGACAAGGTGCCCTTCCAGATTGATCTGAAAGAAGAGGCCATCGACGTCCCCCCGCAGGACTGCTTCACCAAGGACAACGTCCGCGTCGAGGTCGACGGCGTGCTCTACATGCATGTTTCGTCGTCGAAGATGGCGGCTTATGGTACGGTTGAATATCGCTTTGCCATCATCCAACTGGCGCAGACGATGGTCCGCTCGGTCATCGGCACCCTCGACCTCGATCACACGTTTGAAGAGCGCGACATCATCAACTCGCGGGTCGTCTCGGCGCTCAACGAGATCGGCCGCACCTGGGGCGTGCAGGTCAGCCGCTACGAGGTAAAGAACATCGTGCCGCCGACGACGGTGCGCGAAGCGATGGAGCGGCAGATGGGCTCCGAGCGCGATCGACGCGCCCTGATGGCTCGCGCCGAAGGCGAGAAGCAGGCCCGCATCAACGACGCCGACGGCAAGAAGCAGGAGATGATCAACAAGTCGCAGGGCGAGATGCAGCGCCGCATCAACGAAGCCGAAGGCAAGGCCGAAGAAATCCTGGCCCTCGCCCGAGCCACCGCCGACTCCATCCGCGTCGTTGCCGAGGTCGTGTCGATGCCCGGCGGCAAAGAGGCCGTGAACCTGCGGCTCGGCCAGCAGCTCATCTCGAAGATGGGCGCGCTGTCGTCGGGTCAGAAGGTCATCCTGCCTGCTGACCTCACCAAGGTCGACGACCTCATCAAGGGCATCGGCCTCGACCTCGACGGCCCGAAGCAGGTCCCGCGCCCCCGCGCTGCGGCCAGCGTTCCGCCGGCCCGCGAGCCCGTGTCGGTGCCCCGCCCAGGAACCCCGGCGGCCAGTCCCCCGACGATGGCCCCGACGATGGCCCCGACGATGGCGCCGACGATGCCTGGCCAACCCTGGCCCCCTGCCAAACCCGAGTAGGGCGAACCGCCCACTCGAGCTGTGTCGACGACGACGCCGGCCCGTGGGTCGGCGTCGTTATTTTTATATCGATGTCGTTCGGCGCCTTGCGGGCGGTTGCAAGACACCACGCGCCGACTCCGCGCGCCGCACCCGACCGTGGACTACGCTCGCCCCATGGCCACCGCTTTTCATGTCGCGCCCCGCGTCTGTGTCGTTGCCCTGTTCTGGCTGGTGTCGGCGACGACCGGCTGCTTCGACGTCAACCTGGCGGGCTACCGCTGTGACGAGACCCACGGCTGCCTCGACGGCTTCACCTGCGTCGCCGAGCGCTGCTTGTTGGATGGCAGCGGCGAGGGCGAGGGCGAGGGAAACGTCGGCGAGGGCGAGGGCGAAGTCGGCGAGGGCGAGGGCGAAGGCGAAGGCGAAGGCGAGGGCGAGGGCGAAGGCGAGGGCGAAGGCGAAGGCGAAGGCGAAGGCGAAGGCGAGGGCGAAGGCGAAGACCTCTGCGGCAACGGCGGCATCGACGGCGCCGAAGAATGCGACGACGGCATCGCTGCCAACAGCGACACGCTTCCCAACGCCTGCCGCACCAACTGTGTGCTGCCGTTCTGCGGCGACCTGGTGACCGACACCGCCTTCAACGAGAGCTGCGACGACGCCAACGTCGACGAACAAGACGGCTGCACGAGCACGTGCGTCAACATCCTCTGCGGCAACGGCGACATCGACGGCACCGAAGAATGTGACGACGGCGACCTCAACAGCGACGTCACCATCGACGGCTGTCGCACCAACTGCGCGCGGGCGTTCTGCGGCGACGGCGTGGGCGACACCGCCGAGGTCTGCGACGACGGCAACGCCATCGAGGGCGACAACTGCGACACCAACTGCACGGCATCGGCGTGCGGCAACGACGTCCGGGCGCCCAACGAAGAGTGCGACGACGGCGACCTCGTCGATGGCGACGGCTGCGACGGCAACTGCACCTTCACCGCGTGCGGCAACGGCGTCGTCACCCTGACGCCGGCGGCGGGCCTGCGCTTCGCCATCTACGACGGCTCGTTTACGACCCTGCCGGCGTTTGGTTCCCTGACGCCGGCGGCCGCGGGCTCGAGCGCCAACCTCGACCTCTCGGCGCGCGCGGGACGCACCGGCTTCGCCTACGTCTTCACCGGCTTCGTCCGCGCCGACGTCACCGGCGACTACACGTTCTTCCTGCGCTCCGACGACGGATCCCGTCTGCTGATCGACGGCGCCGCGGTGGTCGTGAACGACGGGGTGCGTGCGGCACCGGTCGAGGTCTCGGCCACGATCACGTTGACCGCCGGGCTGCACGCCTTTCGCGTCGAGTACTTCAACCAGAGCGATGCGCCGGTGCTCGACCTCCACTGGACCGGACCGGGCTTCGTCTTCCAAGGCGTGCCCGACGACCACCTGTTCGCCGCGGCGACCGAGCAGTGCGACGAAGGGCTGCTCAACGACGACGCCGCCGCCAACGCCTGCCGCCTGACCTGCGAGAGCCCGCGCTGCGGCGACCTGGTCGCCGACCCGATCAACGCCGAGAGCTGCGACGACGGCAACGACATCGACAACGACAACTGCAGCAACACCTGCGTCGACCGCTTCTGCGGCGACGGCATCCTGCGCATCGGCGAAGAGTGCGTCGACGGCGTCGCCGGCAACAGCGACACCGTCGCCAACGCCTGCCGCACCAGCTGCGCCCGGGCGTTCTGCGGCGACAACGTCGTCGACAGCGGCGAGGTCTGCGACGACGGCAACACCGCCAGCGGCGACGGCTGCGACGCCAACTGCACCCCCACCGGCTGCGGCAACGGCGTCGCCACCGCCAACACCGGCGAAGAGTGCGACGAGCAGAACGCCATCGAAGGCGACGGCTGCGACACCAACTGCACGACGAGCCGCTGCGGCAACGGCGTCGTGGCCGGCACCGACGTCTGCGACGACGGCAACCCCACCAACGGCGACGGCTGCGACGTCAACTGCACCCCCACCGGCTGCGGCAACGGCATCGCCACCGCCGGCGAGGGCTGCGACGACGGCAACCTGTCCGACACCGACGCCTGCCTCACCAGCTGCCAGCTGGCGATCTGCGGCGACGCGGTGGTGCGCGACGGGGTCGAGCAGTGCGACAACGGCGCCGCCAACAGCGACGTCGACGCCAACGCCTGCCGCCGCGACTGCCGCGCCGCCCGCTGCGGCGACCGCGTCACCGACACCGCCGAGACCTGCGACGACGGCAACACCGTCAACGGCGACGGCTGCTCGCCGGCCTGTGCCGCGGTCGCTCCGACGTGTGGCGATGGTTTCGTCGACGCTGGTGAGGTCTGTGACGACGGCAACCGCGCCAGCGGCGACGGCTGCAACGTGGGCTGCCTCGTCGAGAACGGACAGCTCTGCTTTGGCCAGCCGAGCGTCTGTTGCGCGACGGCCGGCGTGCGCACGGTGCCGTCGCCGACGCCGACCATCGCCGCGGCGGTCGGTTCGGGCGGCGCCGCCTGCGTCTTCGTCAGCGCTGGCGTCTACGACACGGGCTCAGAAGTCGTCGCCAGCATGAGCAAAGACATCAAGCTGATCGGCGCCGGCGCGGCCCTGACCACGCTGCGCTCGTCGGACGCCGTCCGGACCCTGCAGGTGTCGGGCAACAACACCGACGCCGTCATCCAGGGCTTCACCATCGTCTCCACCGGCGGCGGCGCCGTCACCCACAGCGGCGGCGGCCAGGGCTCGAGCA
>JBKJNL010000503.1:0-4134 GCA_046593615.1 Myxococcota bacterium
CTCGTCGTGGCCGGGCTGGTGCTGGGCACCATCGACGTCGTCGACCCGCCGCGGCTGACCAAGGATCTCCTCTACGCGGTCTTCCTGCCGGGCTTGTTGTTCGAGGCTTCCTTCCACCTCGAGTGGAAGAAGTTCTGGGCCAACAAGCTGGCCATCCACAGCCTGGCCGTGCCAGGGGTCGTCGCCGGCATCGTCCTCACCGCGGCGGCCTTTACGCCCCTCGCCGCTGCCCTGCACCTCGAGACCGGCTTTCGCTTTGTCGACGGCCTCGTCTTTGCGGGCATCCTCTCGGCCACGGACCCCATCGCGGTCGTCTCGCTGTTCAAGAGCCTGGGAGCGCCCAAGCGGCTCTCCGTGCTCATCGAAGGCGAGAGCTTGTTCAACGACGGCACAGCGGTCGTGCTCGTGGGCATCATCCTGACGATGGCGCTGGGCGCCGAGCTGTCGATCGCGCGCGCCACCCTGGAGTTCCTGTTCGTCGTCGGTGTCGGCGGCTTCATCGGCGCCGGCATCGGGTACGCCGTCAGCCTCGTCATCCAGCAGGTCGACGACCCGATGATCGAAATCACCCTGACGACCATCGCGGCCTGGGGCTCCTTCCTCCTGGCCGAGCAGGTCCATGCCTCGGGCGTCATCGCCACCGTCGGCGCCGGCATGATCTGCGGCAACTACGGCAAGCAGACCGGCATGTCGCCGTCGACGGTGATCGCCACCGAGACCTTCTGGGAGTACGTCGCCTTTGCCCTCAACTCGATCGTGTTCCTGCTCATCGGCTTCGAGGTCCACGTCGACGACATCCTGGCCAATTGGCTGCCCATCGTCGTGGCCTGGCTGACGGTCACGGTGGCCCGCGCCGTCGTCGTTGGTGTCGTCGCCGGCCTGTTGCGGCGCAGCAGCGAGCGTTTGCCCTGGTCGTGGGCAGCGGTCTTGTCGTGGGGCGGGCTGCGCGGGGCGTTGTCGATGGTCCTGGTGCTGTCGCTCGCGGCCGACTTCCCGCACCGCAGCTTGTCACCGTCACCTTCGGTGTCGTGTTGCTCTCGATCGTTGCCCAGGGCCTGACCATCGGCCCGATGCTGAAGCGCCTGGGAATCATCGGTGCGCATAGCGATCGCCAGGAGATCGAAGCCGCGCGCGCAGGGCTGGCCGCCTCGGCGGCAGCGCAGGCGGAGCTGGACGGGCTCGTCGCCCGCCACGGCATCCCTGCGAGCATCGTCGAGGAGCTGAGAGCGGAATACGCCACGCGTCACCAAGCTGCGGCGGCGCGCCTGCACGCGGCCCACGTCGACGGTGGCGCCATCGTCGACGAAGAACGCCGGCGCGCGCGCCGACACCTGCTGATGGTCGAGCGCACCCGGCTGCGGGACCTCCTGAACGAGGGCCTCTTGAGCGAAGACGCTTCCCATCGGCTGCTGGCCGACGTCGACGCCCGCCTGAGGGCCCTCGACGAGCCAGGGGAAACCGCCCCCGCTCCGACTGCCCCAGAGGCGGCGACGATGACTGCGACGACCCCACCAGCGCCGTCCTCCCCGCCAACGATGGCGCGGGCGCTGCCGCCAGACGAACGGCTCGAATGATGGGTGCCACGCCCACGTTGGGCTCGCCGACTGCGATGTCGCCGGCTCCGTCGACGACAGAAGCCGCGATGGAGCCGCCATCCCTCCCGCACCCAGGCATCGTGGCCCGGCCCATCGATCCGCTCTTGCACCCGCTGCGCGCATTTTTCCGCCACCGACTGGCCGGTGCCGGGCTCCTGCTGCTCGGCGCCGTCGTGGCGCTGGCCTGGGCATCGTCACCCTGGAGCGGCCTCTACCAGGCGCTGTTGCACCTCGAGCTCGGCGTCCACGTCGGCGACCTCGCGCTCGACAAGTCACTGCACCACTGGGTGAACGACGGGCTGATGGCGCTGTTCTTCTTCGTCATCGGGCTCGAGCTCAAACGGGAGGTCATCGAAGGTGAGCTGTCGACGCTGCGCAAGGCTGCGCTACCGGCCGTCTGCGCCGTCGCTGGCATGGCGGTGCCGGCCCTTTGCTATTTGCTCATCAACCGCGGCACCGGTGACATGACGGGCTGGGGCATTCCGATGGCCACCGACATCGCCTTTGCCCTCGGCGTGTTGGCGCTGCTCGGCGACCGCGTGAAGCCAGCACTCAAGATCTTTGTCACCGCCGTTGCCGTGGCCGACGACCTCGGTGCCATCATCGTCATCGCCGTTTTCTACACGCAGGAGCTGTCGTTCATCGCCCTTGGCGCGAGCGGTGTCCTGCTCGCGGTGGCCATCGCCATGAACGTGGTCGGCGTGCGCGATCACATGGCCTGGGCGCTCATCGGCGTCGCCATCTGGTTGTGCTTCCTGCGCTCGGGGGTGCACGCCACGCTGGCCGCGGTCCTCGTGGCCTTTGCCATCCCGGCCCGCACGCGCCTCGACAGCCAGGGCATGGCCGCGACCCTCGGTCATCTCCTGCAGCGCTACCGGAGCCTGCCACTGCCAAGCGGCCACGGGTTGCTGCCGCCCGAGGAGCAGCGCGTGCTCTACGAGATCGAGGACGTCGTCGAGGAGGGCACGGCTCCCTTGCAGCGCCTCGAGCACGGTCTGCTGCCGCTCGTCACGTTTGTGGTGTTGCCGGTGTTCGCCTTGATGAACGCCGGCGTCACCCTCGGTGGCGCTGGCCTGACGAGCCCGAAGGTCTTTGCCGGCGTCTTCTTTGGCCTCGTCATCGGCAAGCCGCTGGGCATCACCCTGGCGGCCTGGGTCGCGACACGCGCCCGGATCGCGGAGCTGCCGTCGGGCGTGACGCTGGCCGACGTAGGCGTCGTCGGCGTGCTGGCCGGCATCGGGTTCACCATGTCGCTGTTCATCGGTGAGCTGGCCTTCTCCTCACCGAGCGCCATCAACGACGCCAAGCTTGGCACCCTGTGTGCGTCGTCGGTGGCCGCTGCGCTTGGGTTGCTGCTGGTGTGGTGGCAATCGCGCAGCAGGGCGCTCGGGTCGGCGACGTAGCGAGCAACTCGTCGCCGATGTCTCTGCCACACGACCTGGACTCGTTCTGTGTCTTGCGTTCCGCCTCACCCGTCTGGCGTTCTGCACGACCCGCCGCGTCCCGCGCAGGTCGTCGTCGCGTCCCCCCGCATCGCCAGCGGCGGCACGGACCCTGCTTTGGGCTGGTCGATGACGAAGACCACGTACCTGACGCTCCTCGTTGTCGCTGTTCTTGCTGCCGGCTGTCAGACCACCCCGACCGGGGTGACATCGTCGACGACAGTGACGCGCAAGACCCGCGACGCCGCCGCAGCCGAGGCGTCGGCGGCCGCGGCGGCCGTTGCTGCCGCGCACGCCGCCGCAGACAAGGTGCCTGACCGCGCTGTCGTCTACTTCGACTTCGACCGCAGCGTCCTCGACGACGGCTCTGCTGCGTCGCTGCGCGAGATCGCTGGGTATCTGCAACGTCATCCGCGGGCCCGGGTCATCATCACCGGCCATGCCGACGAGCGCGGCACGTCTGAGTACAACCTGGCCCTGGGTCAGGCTCGGGCCTTTGCTGCCCGCGACTACATCGTGCGTCTCGGCGCACGCCCCGATCAGGTCCAGACCACCTCGCTTGGCGAGGAGCGTCCCGCCGTGAATGGCGATGGCGATGCCGTCTGGGCCAAGAACCGTCGCGACGAGCTTCTCGTCGTCGTCGAAGACGCCTGAGCCAGGCGTCAACAGGAGAGACCATGAAGTTTGCTGTGGTGTGCCAGATGCTGGCACTGTCGTTTGTCGTCGTCGGCCTTACCAGTTGCGACGATGAGGCTTCGCAAGGCTCTTGCACCGTCGAAGACACCGATGAAGGTGCCCTCATCTCGTGCCCCGATGGCAGCGAGGTGCTTGTCGCACGTCCTGACGATGGCGCTGACGGCGTCGATGGCACCGATGGCACCAACGGCGTCGATGGGACCGATGGCACCAACGGGGTCGACGGGACCGATGGCACCAACGGCGTCGACGGAACCGATGGCACCAACGGCGTCGACGGGACCGATGGCACCAACGGCGCCGAAGGGACCGACGGCGCCGACGGGACCGATGGCACCAACGGCGTTGACGGGACCGATGGCACCAACGGCGTCGATGGGACCGATGGCACCAACGGCGTC
>JBKJNL010000620.1:0-4479 GCA_046593615.1 Myxococcota bacterium
AAACGGCGGTTGGTTGTCGACGACGACGACGTCGCCGTCGAAGCCGAGGTCGTCGCTGGCCGGGCCGCCGGTGCGCTCGAGGCACACCTCGACGCCGCTGGTGCCGTTCAACCACAACAAGCGCACCCGGCTGGTCGACAACAGCTCCCACGACGTCGTGGTGGCCGGCACGAAGGGCTGCGTCGTCGCCAGGCGAAAGCGCGGCGGCTCGTCTTCGAGCACATCTTCGGCGAGGTCGGTGAAGACCACGAGGCCGGCGGCCTGCAGCTGGTCGGGTCCGCTGACGACGTCGTAGCAGCCCTCGAACAGGGGTCCGTCGGCGGCGGCGGGCGGCCACTCGCGGGCCAGCCGGGCGCGCGCGCACGGGGCGACCGCTTCTCTGACGTCGGGGGTGGTGCTGCAGGCGACGCCGACGCCGGTGCTGGTGACGACGAGGACGGTGACGACGCCAGCGAGCGCGACGGCACCTGGTCGCGGCGTCACGCCAGGGCCTTGTTGATGGCCTCGGCCATCCGCACCGGGTTGTCGCCCTCGAAGAGCTGCAGGTGGGCGCCGTCGACGGTGACGACGGAGATCTGTCCCTTCACCCAGTCGCGCCAGCCGTGCACCGGATCGTCGAAGCGCGTGGCCGGCCAATCAAAGGTGATGCCGGCCTTGAGCAGCAGCGCCGGCGTCGTCGTCGTCGTCCGCGGCCGGTACTGCACCTGGGCCAGCGCGGTGGCGCCCCACAAGGCCCGCATCTCGGCCTGGCGGGCCTCGTCGAACACGCCGGCGCCGACGTCGGCGTCGCCGGCCAGGCGGTCGGCGCGACCCATCTTCAGGTAGAGGCGGCGCCGCACGTTGTCGACGCGCTCGTCGATGTAGGCGCGCTTGCCCTTGAGGTCACGCTTGAGGAACTCGCCGGCGTGCAGGCGGGCCCGCTCGGGCAGCGGCAGGCGCCGCGGGTAGCCCGGCGACAGCACATCGAAGAACACCAACAGCTCGGGCCGCACGCCGCGCTGCTCGAGGCGCAGCGCGAGCTCGTAGGCGACGTAGCCGCCGAACGAGTAGCCGCACAGCACCACGGGCTTGTTCGAGAGGCCCAGCTCGTCGAGCTCCTTGAGGTAGGCGGTGGCGATGTCTTCGACGCGGTCTTTGGGGATCTCGCCGCCTTCGCTGCCAATGGCGCGGAAGCCGTAGGTCGGCGTGTCGCTGCCGAGCAAAGCCGCGAGCTTCTGGAAGGTAAAGACGTGGCCGCCGATGCCGGCGATGAAGAACACCGGGGTCTTGTCGCCCTTGTCGTTGAGCACGATCAACGACGACGCCGACGTCGGAATCACAAAGGGCGCGGTGACTTCGCGGGGACGGTTCTGCTCGAGGGTGCGGGCCAGCTTCTCGATGGTGTTGGCCGAGAACAGCTGCGACAGCGGCACCTGGATGTCGAGGCGCTGCTTGATGCGCGACACCAGCAACGTCGCCAGCAGCGAGTGGCCCCCGAGCGAAAAGAAGTTGTCGTCGACCGAGAGCTGCTCGGTCGACAGCACCTCTTGCCAGATCGGGTAGAGCGCGCGCTCCAGCTCCGACGACGGCGGCTTCGACACCTTGGTCGACGACACCGCCAGCGGATCGGGCAGCGCCTTGCGATCGACCTTGCCGTTGACGCTGACGGGCATGCCGTCTGGCAAAATGACGACGTGGGTCGGCACCATGAACTCGGGCAGCTTCTCGGCGACCCAGGCTTTGACGTCGTCGGGGCCGACCTTTGATGAGACCTCGGGCACGACGTAGCTGACGAGGACCTTTTGCTTGCTGGCGTCGGTGCGGGCCGTCGACAGCACCTCACGCACGCCGCGCATCTTCAAGATGACGGCGTCGACTTCGCCGAGCTCGACGCGGAAGCCGCGGATCTTCACCTGGAAGTCGGCGCGCCCGAGGAACTCGAGCTCGCCCTTGAGCGGTCCGTCGTCGTCGTAATAGCGAGCGAGGTCGCCGGTCTTGTAGAGCTTGCCGTGGCCCGCGCGCGGGCTCTTGCCGTCGTTGGCTTCGGCGGCGAACGGGTCGTCGATGAAGCGCTCGGCCGAGAGCGCGTCGCGGTTCAAGTAGCCCGAGGCCAGGCAGGTGCCGCCGATGTACAGGTCGCCGGCGACGCCGTCGGGCACCGGCTGCAACCGACGATCGAGCACATGATAATGGGAGTTCTGGATCGGCGCGCCATAGGGGATGGACGTCCAGCGCTCATCGACCCGTTCAATGTGAAAATAGTTCGACCAGATCGCGGCTTCGGTAGCGCCGCCGAGCGACTTGATGCGGGCGTTTGGAAACACCGCGCGCAGCTGGTCGGGCAACCCGGTGGGGATCCAGTCACCGGACTGCATGACCAGGCGCAGCCGCGAGAGCTGTTGCTGCTGCTCCGTCGTGTACGGCTGCTTCTTCGTGGCCTGGGGCAGAAACGGGATCAAGCGCGACAGGGCCGCCGGCGCCGAGTCCCAGACCGTGATCTCGCCCGCGGTGATGCGCTTGACCATGACGTCGGGGTCTTTCATCTCCGCCGACGTTGCAACACGAATGGACGCGCCTGCTCCCAGGGCTCCAAAGACGTCAAAGACGCTCAAGTCGAAGCAGACAGAGGTCACAAAAAGCAGGCGATCGGCCGGAGAGAAGTGAAACTCCCGGTTGACCCAGTCGAGCGTGTTGATGACGGCTTCGTGGGTGAGCACGACGCCCTTGGGCTGGCCGGTGCTGCCCGAGGTGTAGATCGTGTAGCAGACGTCGTCGGCGGCGGCGGTGCGGGCCGGCCGCTCCTTCTTCTGCGCCACCAGCTCCTTGATCGTGCCGACTTCGTCGATGACGATCGTCACCGCGTCGCGCGGCAACAGGTGCGCGAGCTTCTGCTGCGTGACGACCAGCGGGGGTGCGGGGGTGCCCCCCGCGGAGACGGGGGCCCTGGTGTCGTCGAGCATGAAGGCCAGGCGGTCCTTCGGGTAGTCGGGGTCGAGGGGCACATAGGCGGCGCCCGACTTGGCGACGGCGAACAAGGCGACGACGAGGTCGACGCTGCGCTCCAGGAGAATCCCGACGTAGGTGCCGGGGATGGCGCCCGCAGCGCGCAGCCGCCAGGCCAGCTGGTTGGCCCGCTCGTCGAGCTGCTTGAAGGTGAGCGAGTGCTCGCCCTTCTCTTCGTGGCAGACCACGGCGACGGCGTCGGGGCGCTGCGCGACCTGGGCCTCGAACAGCTCGTGGATGAGCGTGTCGTGGGGGAAGGGCCGGGCGGTGTCGTTCTTGCCGCCAAACAGGATGCTCTTGCGGGTGGCGTCGTCGAGGATGCGCACGTCGCCGGTGGTCTGCGCCGTCGTCATCGACAGCAGGATCTGGCCGAACCACGCCAGCAGCTTGTGGATGGCGGTGTCGGCGAAGCGGCCGGCGTCGAACAGCACGCGGGCTTCGACGCCGCCGCCAGACCCCGCTGATGAGCCGGCGTCGAACACGGTGAGGTTCAGCGGAAAGGTCGGCTGCTCTTCGTAGTGGAAGAAGCGGCGCTCAAAGGCGGGGTCGTCTTTGCGCAGCGTCGCGTTCAGCTCCTGGTTCTCGAACATCAGCAGCGTGTGGAACAGCGGCGTGCCGCGGGGCACGTCGGCCTGGCCCAGCACGTCGACGAGGGGCGTGTGCTCGTGCTCGCGCACCTCGATGCTTTGCCGACGCAACCCCTGCAGGAAGCTCGCGAGGCTCTCGTCGTCGACGACCCTGGCCCGCACCGGCAAGGTGTTGATGAACAAGCCGACCATGTCGCCCATGGCCACGGGTCCGGCGCCGTCGCCGTCGAGGTCGGCCCGGCGGCAGGCCCGGGTGGTGCCAAAGATGACGTCGTCGTCGCCGGTGAGGCGGTTCAAGCACAGGGCCCAGGCCCCCTGGAAGATCGTGCCCATCGTCGTCGCCGTCGACTTCGCCAGGCCGCGCAGGGCCTGCGTCGTCGCCGCCGGCACGGTGAACGTGATCTCGCCGTAGCGCGGGCGGCTGTCGGCCGACGCGTTCGGTGTCGCCGGCGTTGGCGGCGCCCGCAGCGGCGGCAGCGACGTCGGCGCGTCCTTGCCGGCCAGCAGGCGCTTCCAGAACGGCAGGCTCGTCGAGAAGCGCTGCCGCTTGCTCCAGTGGACGAAGTCGGAGAACGGCCGCGGCGGCGGCGGCAACACCAGCGCCGGCGCCTGCCCCTTCACCAGGGCCTGGTAGGCCGCGAACACGTCGCGCAAGACGACGATGAAGCTGCGGCCGTCGAGCAGGATGTGGTGGAACGACCAGCAGCCGAACCACCGGGCCTTTGCGGTGCGGGCCAGCAGCAGGCGCAGCGGCGGCGCGCTGACGAGGTCGAACCCCTCGCGCCGATCGCGCATCAAGAATGAGTGCTTCTCGGCGACGGCGTTCTTTTTCTGCCAGTCCTCGACGACGATCGGCATCTGCCACGACGGCAACGTCTCTTGCGCCGGCTCGTCGAGCCCCTCGAAGCGG
>JBKJNL010000706.1:0-3439 GCA_046593615.1 Myxococcota bacterium
TCGAGATCCAGGCCAAGGAGATCATGGGCCTCAAGCACCGCTTGAACCAGATCATTGCAAAGCACTGTGGCAAGCCGGTTGAGCAAGTCGAAAGAGACGGCGACCGCGACTATTTTATGTCTGCTCAAGAGTCGATCGCCTACGGGCTTGTCGACAAGCTGGTGACCCGTGAAGCCCGCGGCAGCCTGACGCAGAAGGGCGGCTGACCCATGGTCTACGTCGTCGAGCAGACCCCCCGCGGAGAGATCGATTACAACATCTGGGCGCGCCTGTTGAAAGACAGGATCATCTTCGTCGGCACCAAGATCAATGATCTTGTGGCCAACTTGATTGTCGCGCAGATGCTGTACCTTGAAAGCGAAGACTCCGAAAAAGACATCGTCATGTACATCAACAGCCCCGGCGGCGTCGTCACCGCCGGCCTCGCGATCTTCGACGCCATGAAATACGTCCGCTGCGACGTGCAGACGGTGTGCGTCGGCCAGTGCGCATCGATGGGCGCCGTGCTGCTCGCGGCCGGCACCAGGGGCAAGCGGCAGATCCTCCCGAACAGCCGCGTGATGATTCACCAGCCCCACGGCGGCGCCGGCGGCACCTCGCGCGACATCGAGATCCAGGCCCGCGAGATCATGAAGCTGCGCCAGCACCTCAACGAAATCCTCGCCGAGGCGACGGGCCGCCCGTTGGCCCAGGTCGAGCGCGACACCGATCGCGACCGCTATCTCAGCGCCGAAGAGGCGCTGGCCTACGGCCTCGTCGACAAGGTCGTCGTCAAAGAACCAAAGAAGCCCCAGCTCTGATCACGAGGGCTTCAGGCAAAAAGGCGGAACGAAAAAGCGGACCCGGTGGGTCCGCTTTTTCTTTCTCTTCGACGTGAGCAACCGCTTCGTGGGCCACTCGTCGTGCGCGGTGTCAGGCCGCAGCGTGCTTCGAGGTCACGCGGCGGCGCGGGCCGCGCAGGGCCGACACGCCGAGCAGGGCGGCGACGCCGCCGGCGGCCAGCGCGAATGGAGCGGCCGACGCGCCGGCGATGGCGACGAACCCGATGGGCACCACGGCGCCGAGCGAGAGACCGACGGCGAAACGCGTGAGGGCTTTGCGGTGCAGGGCGGGACTCACGGTGACCTCCGGGAAGCAGGAGCGAATCGACCGATTCAACTCGACCGATGAGACAGCAGGTGATGTGCCACCTGTCACCACAACACACCGCTGCCACACGGGGCGCCCGGAAGCCACGTGCCGCACAGCGCCAAGCGCCCGACTGCGTCGTCGGCTACGCAGCGTCGTCGTCTTCGCCGCGGTCTGCGCCACCGCCGCGTGGCGTTTGGTCGGTCGTGACGTCGTCGTCGGCCCCTTCCGAGCCCTCTTCCGAGCTCTCGAGGGCGTCGAGCAGCGCGTCCATGGTCGACAGCGCCGACAGCAGCGCCTTTGCCGCCTCGGCCACCTCGACGGGCGCGCCCAGCGACGCCGGGCGGGCCAGCAGCTTCAGGCAGGCGTCGACGCCGGCGATGTCGGCGCCGGCGGGGGCGCTGTCGTCGACGTGGGCGCCTTTCACGGCGCGGGCGAGGTCGTCGCCGTGCAGCAGCGCGTTGGCGGCTTCGGCGAGCAGCTTGCCGGCCCGCTGGACCTCCTGGCGGCCCGACGACGTCGAGG
The DNA here is from genome assembly GCA_046593615.1 of Myxococcota bacterium. Taxonomy (GTDB): domain Bacteria; phylum Myxococcota; class UBA727; order UBA727; family VGSZ01; genus VGSZ01. Next base: position 1,654 of record JBKJNL010000706.1, read on the forward strand.
CCTGCAGCCGGGCGTAGGCCTCGCGCACCGAGATGCCCTGGGCGTGGGCCAGCTGGCGGGCCTTTTCTTTCGGCGTCAGCGTCGGGTCGCCGGCGAGGGTGGCGATGTCGATGCCGCTCTGCGGGAGCTTTTTCACTTCGCCGGCTTCGACGACGACGACGACCTCGCCTTTGTCGACGAGGGCGGGGTGCAGGGGCTGGCCGAGGGTGCCGCGGTGAAAGGTCTCGTGCAGCTTGGTCAGCTCGCGGGCGACGACGACGCGGCGCGGCCCGCAAAACGTGAAGAGGTCTTTGAGCAGGTCTTCGGTGCGGTTGGCGGCTTCGTAGATGACGACGCCGAAGCCGGCCGACAGCGCGCCGTTCACGAGCGTCTCGCGCTCCTTGCCCTTGCGCGGCAAGAACCCCAGGAACGCGAAGCGCGCGACGTCGACGCCGGCCCCCATCAGCGCCGCCGTCACCGCCGACGGACCGGGCAACACCTCGACCTCATAGCCCTGCTCGACGACGGCCTCGACGAGGCGCGAGCCGGGATCCGAGATGCCCGGGCAGCCGGCGTCGCTGACGAAGCAGACCTTCAGGCCCTGCTCGAGCAAGGCGATGATCTCCGGCGCGCGCTCGCGCTCGTTGTGGGCGTGCACGCTCAGCATGCGGGTGCGCGCGGCGCCGATGCGATCAAGCAGCGGGCGCGTGTGGCGTGTGTCTTCAGCGCAGACGACGTCGGCGTCGACCAGGGCCTTTTTGGCCCGCTCCGAGAGGTCAGAGAGGTTGCCGATCGGGGTGGCGACGACGATGAGCTTGTTCGGCACGCTGCCGTTCTACGTCGCCGGCGCCGACTCTTGTAGCTCGCGCATCAGGTAGCGGGCCCCGACGTCGTCGAAGTCGACCAGCTCGACCTGCCCCTTGAACAGCCGCGAGTGCGCGGCCAGGGCGTCGAACACGCCGAGATAGCCGTGCACGATCAGCTCATTGAACAGACCCCGGGGGAAGCCGAGCGTCATCACCAGCCCCTTCGGCGTCCGCTCGGCTCGGCAGGTCGTGCCCTGGTGAAACGAGCTCCAGCGCGACGCCACCGTCGTCACCAACATGCGGGCCGACAGGAAGCGGAACAGCAGCCCATACATTGCGCTGTTGTTGATGTGATCCATGACCTGAAACCAATAGCGACGCATCCCCTGGTTATCCCAATTGTGGATATCGGCCATGGCGATGCTGAACATCACATAATCAAGCTCAGGAACCCACTGGTTCGGCGGCAGACGCCCCGTGAAGTAGCGGCGCAGCTGGTCGGGCATCGCCTCAGGCACGTTCACCACCGGGTGCAGGCCGAGCGCGATGTTGAACATCGAGGCCTTTCCCTGACAGACATCGTACTTTGAAGTCGCTTGCGGCAGGCCCTTCATAAACGCATGGAGGCGCGGGAAATCCCGGGCAGACGGGATTTGCAGCGGCTCCGCAGGCACCTGGGGCGCGAGCCCGCTCAGAGGTCCGGGCTGGTTGGTTCCTGTGGTCATGGCGCTGCTCCGAAACGCCCGGCGGGCGCGCCATGACGCTGGCACAACCGGCGGTGCGCGCGAGCCACCGAAACAGCCCACGAAAAAGCGCCTCCGAAGAGGCGCGCTTTCGTCGCGTCGGTCGCGCTCAGCGTCGAGGCGCTGCGGCCCGCTGGCGACGGCGCAGCAGCAGCACTGCCAGGCCGAGGGCCGGCAGCGAGCCACCGCCCAGCGGGTTCTGGTCGCAGGCCGCCCACACCGCCGAGCCGGCGATGTTGAGCTGCTGCTCGGGGACCT
>JBKJNL010000802.1:0-5314 GCA_046593615.1 Myxococcota bacterium
GAGTCGTGCTCGAGTTGCGTATATCCTTTTTTGGCCAGGTGAGCGCGTAGGTCATTCATCGCTGCGGTGCTACGATCAATGTCTTTCAGATAGATCTGAACAACGCCAGAGACGCCGGGTTTGAACTGGTAGAGGTCGATGACGGTCTGCTTGGGCACGAAGCTGGCGAAGCCCGACAGCAGCCCGAGGTCGCGGGCGATGGCGACAATGGTGACGTCGGCGGTGTTGGTGGCGCCCTTGAGCGTCTCGGTGCGGATGGTGACCGAGTCGCCGACCTCGGCCTTGAGGCTCTTGGCTTGACTGGCAAACAAGAGGATGGTGTTCGGCTTCTTCAAGTCGGCGAAATTACCGCGCGCGAGCTCAGGTTCTTTCGGGTTTTCTTGATAGTCCTTTGCCGGCGCCAGCGTCAGCATCGAAAACAGGTCGGCTTCTTCGTCATAGGCGATGCCGTTGATGCCGGTCTGGACGCTGCCGCGGTCGGAGATGACCTTGCCCCAGCCGCGCAGGCGGTCGATGACGACGACGGCGTCGGGCAGGGCTTCTTTGGCCTCTTGCTTCAAGGTCTCGACGCCGGTGATCAACGCCTGCGCGTCCGTCGGCGACGACTTGTAGTAGCCGGCGATGTTGACGTGGCCCGACGACACCGCCGTCGCGCCGCGGATGAGGTTGTCGGTGACGCCGGCGGTCAGCGACAGCAGCAACACGAACAAGAAGGTGACGCCGAAGAGCGCGGTGCCGAGGAACAGCGTCCGACGGCGTGAGGCGAGCAGGTTGTTCTTGGCAATTTGCAGGATGATCATGGGTCAGTCCTTGCCTTGCATGGCGACGACGGGTTGGACGCGCGTGGCCAGGCGGGCCGGGTAGAGCGTGGCGAGCACGCCGACGACGAGGGTGGCGACGAGGCCGGCGACGACGTTCGAGACGTCGACGGTCGGGTAGAGCCGCGGCCCGCCGAACACGACCTGCAGCAGGTCCGCCGGGGCGGGGATGCCGACGCCGTGCAGCCAGTAGACGAACGCGACGCCGAGGCCCGCGCCGACGACGCCGGAGATGACGCCGAGGACGCCGGTCTCGAAGACCACCATCGCGTTCACGAATCCGCGCTGCGCGCCGATGGCCCGCAGCGTGCCGAACTCGCTGACGCGCTCGAGGGTGGCCATCACCATCGAGTTGTTGAGGATGACGATGGTGACCAGGAACAGGATGAAGATCGCCGTCATCAACACCGCGCGAACCACCATCGTGATCTGGCCGATGATGCCCGTGGCGTTCTGCCAATCGACCACCTGCAGCCCGAGCGGCTCGGCCACCTTGGCCAGCGCGGCCTGGGTCGCCCGCAGCTTCGACGGGTCCTTGAGCAACACCGCCATCGACAGCACGAGGCCATCTCCGACGGTGCTTTGATCGAAAGTCATCTGCTCATCGCGCACGACCTTATCAATCACAGGATCGCTGCTGCCGACGCTGGCTTCAATGGTTTTGACCGTGGCAGAACCGTCGTCATCGCCGAACAGATCGGCTTCGGCGTTGTCGCGGTTGGTCTCCTTGATGCCCGAAGAGGCCCGCATCTTGGCGAGCTCGCTGTCGAGAGCAGCGGTCCGCTGGCCGTAGAGCTCGCGGAACGTGACCAGGTCGACGAGCGACAGCGCGCCAGCGATGATCGACGAGTCCAGGCCCTCGACGGTGTAGACGCCGTAGACCTTGACATTGATTGATTTCAAATATCCCGACTTCGTGAATGAAGAAAGGGTGATCGTGTCGCCAATGTTGAACGGATACAGTTGTATCCGCGGACCAATGACGTCGTAGAAGAGTTTGTAACGGCGGGCGAAGTTGCCGTCGTCCATCGCAAAGAACGAGCTCAGCAGCGCGACGAGATCGCTCGAGGCATCGAGCCCGGTTTCCTTCTCCAGCGCCTCGCGCACCGGTGGCACGTCTCGCGGCGCCAACAGGTAGGCGATGCGCGGCGAGGCGCGCTGGGCCTTTGCCAGGGTCTCCTTCATCACCGTCGACGCGGCGATGGTCTCGCCCTTGGTGCGTTCGTTGTCGACGGTGTCGAGGAACATCGCGACGCTGAACTTCAGTCGCTTGTCGAGGACGCTCTTGCCCACGAGAATTCCGCGCGCGCCCGGCGGAACGGCGGTGCCCGAGACGATGCGCACCCGGTTGAAGTTCTTTTCGAACGACGGGAGGTCGGTGCCAACCAGGCGCAAAAAGGCCTGGTTGCCCTGCTCGCCGAGCGGCCCGAGCTTGGACTCGAGCCAGTCGAGGGTCTTGACCGGCTCGGCGTCCATCTCGGCCCACAGCTCGTCGGTCAGCGCCCGCTGCAGCAGCGCCTGCGTCTCCGCCGACGACGCCGTCTCGGTGATGGCGGCCTGCTTGGTCTGCTGCTCGAGCAACACCCGGGCGATGGCTTTCACGCGCAGCGAGAGATCGTGGATCGCCGACTTGTCACCTTGCTCGACGGCCTTGCGCAGGTCTTCGAGGGCGTGGTCGAGGTCGCCGGGCGATTTCACGCCGGCGGTGGCGATGCCCATCGGCACGACAGCGCGGACGTTGTCGACGGCGGCGATGGCGTCTTTGACCTTTGAGAACGACGGGATGCTGCCGAGCTCCTCGGTGCCAAGGCTGAAGCCGCCGAACAGCGAGAGCTTGTCCTTGGCGTTCTTGTCGTAGATCTGGATGTCGCCAGAGATGGATTCGACCACGCTCTGGCGCGTGCCCCGCTCGACGCTCTCGAGGAGCGCGAGGGAGACGACAACGAGAAAGGCGCCGAAGGTCATGAGACCGCCGACGATGAAGGTCTTTGACCGGTGGGCCTTCAGGCTTTGCAGCCCGAGGTGAACGAGGAGGCGAGCGAGAGCCAACATAGGTGCCTCCTCAGTGAACGGCGGCGGAAGAGCCGGCGGCGGCAGGTGTGGCCGGCGGTGTCGGCGGCGGTGTCGCCGGATGGTTCTTGCCGTTGGTGCCGTCGTCGACGACGCGGCCGTCTTTGACGTGGACGATGCGGCCGGCGAGCTCCATCACCTGGTGATCGTGGGTCGAAAAGATGAAGGTGATGCCCTCTTGTTGGTTGAGCTCCTTCATGAGGGCGAGGATCTGACCACCGGTGACCGAGTCGAGGTTGGCGGTCGGCTCGTCGGCGAGCACCAGCTTGGGCCGCGTGACGAGCGCGCGGGCGATGGCGACGCGCTGGCGCTGTCCGCCCGAGAGCTCGTTGGGGCGATGGCCGATGTAGTTGCCGAGGCCGACACGCTCGAGGATGTCGACGACGCGCTTCTTGCGTTCCGGGCCTTCGATGCCGCCCTGCAGCAGCAACGGCAGCTCGATGTTCTGAAACACCGACAGCACCGGCACGAGGTTGAAGCTCTGGAAGATGAACCCCAGCTTCTCGAGCCGCAGGCGGGTCAGGTCCCTGTCGCTCAAGCTCGACGTGATGGCGCCGTCGAACACGACGGTGCCTTCGGTGGGCACGTCGACGCAGCCGATCAGGTTCAGGAGTGTGGTCTTGCCCGACCCCGACGGTCCGGCGATCGAGGTGAATTCGCCGCGTTCGACGACGAGGTCGACGCCGTGCAGCGCGCGGACCTTGAGCTTGCCCAGCGGGTAGTCCTTGATGACACCACGCACTTCGATGATGGAACTCATGGTTTCTCCTGCTTGTTGCGGCGCGCGCGCTCGACGCGGGCGTTGACGTTGCGAACGGGGCGTTGTTCGGCGACGGCGGCCATTTGGGCGACGCGGTCGGCCACGCGGTCTCCGATGCCGGAGCCGGTGTCGGCGGTGCGGTCGCCGAGCTTGCCGGTGGCGCCGCTGCTGGAGCCTCTGGCTTGGTCGGCGCCTTTGTCGACAGGTTCGTCGATGTCGTCACCGAACCGTTCGAGGCGCTGCAAGACGTCGTCGAGGCTGTGCGGGATCTCACCAGCCAGACACCCTGCCGAGGTCGACGGCTGCTCTTTTGCGCGGGTCTGCACCTGCTCGGTGAGCTCGCCGACGATCATCGTCAGGACCTCGCTCAGGCGTCGCCGGGCTTCGCTGGACAGAGGCTCAATCGACCCCCGGGTATCGCTGACGCGGGACTTCAGCAGGCGGCGAACGACGTCGACGCCGGCGGGGGTCAGGCGCACGCGCTTCTGCCGCCGATCGGCGGGGTCATCACGGCGATCGCACAAGCCCATCTGCACCAGGCGGTGAAGCAGGTGGCTGACCGCGCTGGTTGACAGCCCGAGCCGTTCGACCAGGCGGGTCATCGTCATGGCGCCTTCAAAGGCCATCACGTGCAGGGCCACGATCTGCGGCATCGTCAGGCCCAGCTCGTTCAGCATCACCAGGCTCTCGGCCATCGGTTGCGCCTTGGAGAGCCGCATCGAGAGACCGATCCACGTCATGACCTGACCCGAGAGCGCCTCGACCGACGGCACGCTCGTCGCCGTCGCCGTCGCCGTCGCCGTCGTCGTCGCCGCGATGCGTACGCCTTTTGCGTTGATCGGGACTTTCCGTGCCATGCGATATTCCTAAGCCTGGGAACATCCGATGACAAGGATTTTGCGGGCTCGGCGTGGATCCGACCGATCAGCCCGGACGTTCAGCCCAGACTGCTCAGTACGCGGCGGACAAGAAATAGGAGAACGCGTTGCTCATTCCATGATATACAACGGCACCGCTGATCGATCGCGAGCGACGCACCAACATCGAAAAGACAAACGCCGGAAAGAACGGGCCGAGCCGCGCCGGGTTGTACTCGCCGAGGAAGTGCCCGAGCGCGAACAGGGCCGAGGCGACGACAACGGTGCGGCCGACGGGCAGACCAAACAGGAAGCGGCGCGTCGGCCAGACCCGCTCAAGGCGGGTCTCGAGGAAGCCGCGGTAGAACAGCTCCTCAGGCAGCGCGATCAAAAAGGTCTGTTTCAAGAGCATGATCTTGAGATCGTCAGGGACAATGATTTCGTGAAATCGGTGGCCCAGCACCTCGGTCTGCCAAAGGTGATGCCCGATCGCGAAGGGCGCAAAGGTGACGACGGCGACGACGGCGGCCCGCCCCATGTCTTCGAGAAACGCCGCCCCGCGGAACGTGGCGCCGCGCCCGTAGTGCGCCAGCAGGCGTGACAGCGGACCTGCGCGCCCGCGCCGACGGCGCAGCTCACGACGACGGCGCAGGCGAACCAGGCGAGCGCGCAGGGCGGCAATCGGTCCGAGCAGCAGACCGTGGACGTGGATCGCGTGCGACTCCGGCGCCTCACCGCCTCGCTGGATGAGCCACAGCGGGATGTAGAGCTGAAACGCGGCGATGCCCGTGAAGATGACGTCGCCCCAA
>JBKJNL010000827.1:0-7382 GCA_046593615.1 Myxococcota bacterium
TCGTCATCGGCGGGGGGCGGCAGGACAACGACGTCGTCATCGCCGGCTTCCAGGCCGGCAGCGGCGGCGTCAACGACGACGCCATCGGTGCCGCGATCGGTGCCGTCACGGGGCCCGCGGCCGGCGGCCTCGCTGACGACCGTCGCCGTCGCCGTCGGAGCAGCGTGGTGAGCGGACGTGGCCGTGCTGGCGATCGGGGCGTCGGGCAAGAGCGCGTCGACGACGACGGCGACGCCGAAGCCGCCGACCAGCGGCAGGCACAGCGGCAGCAGCCGCAACCAACGGCCCTTCAGCCAAAGGCCGGGCCCACCCTGGCGAAAGCGGTGGAGCCGGACGGGGACACGAGGGGCTCGATGGCGCTGCACGGATCCACCATCCGACCTGGGATCTGCCAAAGCAAGAAAGTGGTCCGTATCGTTCAGACCCATGAGCAACCTCGAAGCCCCGACCGCGCTTCCGCCCGCGCCCACCGACCTGCCGGAGGTTGCCCTATCGACCTCGTCGTCGCTGCCCCACCTCGATCTGCGGCAGCCCCGCGAGCAACCCAGCGTCGTCGACGTGGTCGTGAAGTGCTCGGCGCTGGTCGCGGGGCTGAAGACCTCGACCTGTCCTCACTGCGGCATCAACCCCGCCGGACCGCCGGTCAAGCGCACGTTTCAGCATGTGCCGCGCTGGGTCTACATTGGATTGTTTTTAAATATCGTTGTTCTGATGATTATGTATGGCCTCGGCCGGCGCGTCGTGAAAGGTGAGCTGAGCCTGTGCGCCGACTGCGCCAGCGCCGACAAACGCGGGCGCTTGATCCGCAGCCTGTCGTTCGGCGGCATCGTGCTCTTCCCCGCCGTGCTCGCGCTCATCGGCGGGCTCGCGCTCGGCGGCGAAGGCGCCGTCGGCGGTGCCCTCGCCGGCCTGGTGGCTTTTGTGGGCGGCATGTTTGCCGCGCACCACAAGACCCGCTTCGACGTGATCGGCTGCAAGCTCATCGACAAAAAGGCCGACACCATGACGTTGACGTCGTCGCCGGCGTTCGTTGGCGTGCTGGCGCGCGAGGCGCCGGCGTCGCTCGGCTGACGCCGCCTCTGTGTGTCTGGCTGGCCTTTGCCGCGGACGTCTTGGCGGGCCGACTGGCAGGATCGGGCGGGAGTCGTGATACGAGCGGCCATGGCCCAGAAAGTCGAATTCGCCGTCATCCCCGTCGCCGGCCTCGGCACGCGTTTCCTGCCCGCCACCAAAGCGGTGCCAAAGGAGATGCTGCCCATCGTCGACAAACCTACTCTTCAGTACATTGTTGAAGAGGCATTTGCCGCCGGCGTGAAGCACATTGTGCTGATCCAGGGGCGCTACAAAGGGTGTATCGAAGACCACTTCGACACCAGCTACGAGCTCGAGGACACCCTGGAGAAGCGCGGCAAGGCCGCCGACCTCGAGATGGTCCGCAAGATCGCCAAGATGGGGCCCATCACCTCGATCCGGCAAAAGGCGCCGCTGGGCCTCGGCCACGCCGTGCTGTGCGCCCGCGCCATCGTCGGCGACGCCCCCTTCGCCGTGCTGCTTGGCGACGACCTCTACCGCACCGAGCCCGGCCAGCGCTCGGGCATCGGCCAGCTGATCGACGCCTACGAAGAGACCGGCAAAGGCCAGGTGGCGCTGATGCAGGTGCCGCTCAGCGAGATCCACAAATACGGCGCCGCCGAAGGCAAAGCCGACGACAAGAACCCGCGCCGCTTCAACATCAGTGGCCTCGTCGAAAAGCCGCCCAAGGGCACCGAGAAGACCGATCGCGCCGTCGTCGGCCGCTACGTGCTGCCTGCCAAGATCTGGGGGCTGCTCGAGGCCACCAGGCCCGGCAAGGGCGGCGAAATCCAGCTCACCGACGCCCTCGACGTGCTGCAGAAACAAGACGGCCTCATGGGCGTCACCGTCGACGGCCGCCGCGTCGACGCCGGCGACAAGCTCGGCTTTCTCGAGGCCAACCTGCGCGAGGCGCTGTCGCGCGCCGACCTCAAGGACGGCACCCTCGGCCTGATGGAAGAGCTGCTCGCCGAGGCCAGGAAGAAGTAGTCGTCACCATCCAGTCGAAACAGAAAAGCTCCCGCAGGGGAGCTTTTTTTTTGATCAAAGAAGCGATGGCGACGTCGTCGGCTCAGCCGGTCGGCGCATTTTCACGATACACTGGAACCCAGCCCGCGGTGTCTTTGAAGAGGCGCACGCAGTGCACCTCGCACCGCTCGCTCAGCTCGAAGCGGTGGTGCTTGCCCTTCGGGACGACGATGAGGTCGCCGGCTTCGACGACGATGCGCATCCAGCGCTCGTCGTTGCTGCGGATGTCGAACACGGCCTCGCCGGCGAGGACGAAGCGGACCTCGTCGTCGGTGTGCAGGTGCTCGGCGTCGAACTTTTGCAAGACGACCGGCAGGTTGGGCGTGTCTTTGTTGAGCCTGATTTCGTCTTGCGTGCCGTAGCCGCGCTGCTGGGCCAGCTCGTCGAGCACCGGCTGGAACTTTTCGCGCTCGAGCCCGAGGTGCTGGAAGAACACGCCGTGCTGCTCGAGGTCGTGGGCGGTCAGGGGCTCGTGGGTCGAGCGAAAGGATGCGCGCATGCCCAAAGGTAGCGCGACGTCGGCAGCGCATCTAGCTTCGCGGCCATGCGCGCCCTGGTCCTCCTCGCCATCACCGCGTTCCCGCTGGCAGCGCTCGGGGCCCCGACCGCGCGCGCGGCCCCGGCATCAGGCGCGACATCAAGCGCTGCCGCAAGTGCTGCGGCGGGCGCGACCAATGGCTGCCGCGTGGCCGTGATGGACCTCGAGAACCAGGGGCTGCCCGCCGATCAAGCCCACCTCGCCAAGGTGCTCACCGAGGCCCTCGCAGCGTCCGTCGCCGACGTCAGCGGCTGCGAGGTCGTGACCCGCCAAGACATCGCCTCGATGATCGACTTCGAGGCCGAGCGCGCGGCCTGCGGCGGCTCGGCCAGCGACAGCTGCCTCTCCGAGATCGGCAACGCGCTGGGCGTCGAGCGCATGGTCGCCGGCGCCGTGGCCCGCGTCGGCACCGCGACGACGGTGACGGCCCGCCTGCTGAACCTCAAGGCCGGCAAGGTCGAGAGCCGGGCCGAAGAGACCACCAGCGACCCCGCGGCGCTGCGCGCAGCGGCCCAGACCGTCGGCAAGCGCCTGTTCGGCGCAGCGAGCGCGCCGCTGACGTCGACGGAGTCGGGTTCGTCGTCCGGTCCGTCGTCCGGTCCGTCTGGGCCACTGCTCGTCGGCGGCGTCGTCGTCGGCGTCGTCGGCCTCGTGGCGGCCGGCGTCGGTGGCGCGCTGGCCCTCGGCGCCAACGGCGTGCTCGCCGACCGAGGCTCGACGCGCGCCGCCAAAGACGAAGCCCGCGACACCGGCGGCGTCGCCCTCGCCATCGTCGGCGTCGGCGTCGGCGTCGTCATCGTCGGCGTCGTCGTCGGCGGCCTCGCTTTCGTGTTGGAGTGACCATGCGCGTCCCGCTGCTGCTCGTTTTCTCGTCGTCGATGCTGATCCTCGGCGGCTGCCATCTCCTGGGCTCTGAGCCCGCCGATTGCGACAGCGACCTCAACTGCCCCACTGGCCAACGCTGCGACCTCGACAACACCTGCGTCGCCGGCGACCCGCCCGGGGGCGAAGGCGAAGGCGAAGGCGAAGCCGTGGGTGGTGGTGAAGGCGAAGGCGAAGCGGTGGGAGAAGGAGAAGGCGAAGCGGTCGGCGAAGGAGAAGGCGAAGCCGTCGGAGAAGGAGAAGGCGAAGGCGACGTCGACGCACCCTGCGTGATCGGCGGCGCGTGCCAGCCCCGCGTGATCGCCAGGAACCTCGTCGAGCCGCGCGGCATCGCCCTCGTCGACGGCCGCATCTTTGTCACCGTCGGCGGCGTCACGGCCGCCGGCTGCGTCAAAGAGGTGATTGGCCTCGCCGGCGCGACGGCCGACATCGCCTGTGAGACCGGCGGGTCGAACGTGCGCCCCATCCAGGTGGTCGCGACGGCGACGCACCTCTACTGGGTCAACGACGACGCCGTGACCACCGCGAGCGTGCGACGCATGGCCCTCGATGGCACCGGCAAGACCACGGTGGCGACCGTCGATCGCGCGAGCTCGACGCCGGTCGAGCGCGCCATCCTTGCCAGCAACGGCGTCACGGCGAGCTGGCTCGACCAGGCCTCGACCAACAATTTGAACGTCTTTACCGACGTCGTCGGCGGGACGCCGACGGTGCACAAGAGCGCCGATTCGTTCCCCAAAGCGCTGAGCGTGACGGCGACCGAGCTTGTCTTCGGCAACAACACCAGCGGCGTCTCCCACATCGCCTTTGACGCGCCCGCCACCGAGGTGCCGACAGTCTTGACCGGCAGCAGCGCGGCGCTGCTGGCCTCCGTCGTGACCGACGCCGTCCGCGCCTTTGCTTTTGCCGATCTCACGGTCTCGGTCGGCGACGTCGGCCTCGTGAGCGTCCCCAGCGACAGCGTGGGCGGCGACGGCAACGCTGCCTTTGCCGCCGCCGACGCCGCGCACGTCTGGTGGGCCACCGACGGACAAATCTGCCGGCTGTACCGCGCCGACGCCGACGCCAACGTCGAGATGGTCTTCGAGGGCATCGGCGTGTGCGGCGGGCTCGCCGTCGACGACGACTTCGTCTACCTGACCGACCTCGACGCCAACGCCAACGATCGCGGCATCGTCATGCGGCTGCGCAAGCCGCTCTGACCCGAGCGCAAGCTGGTTTGCTCAGTTGTCGGTGCGGCTGACGCGCGAGAGCCGGAGGTCGCAGGTCTGGACGACTTCGTCGGGCTGGTCGGCGTCGAACTGCTCGACGTCGCCGGTGACGTCGTCGGGGTCGTCGTTGTCGATCTGCAGCGTGCCGGCGAATTCGGCCGCGTCGTCGTCGTCGGTCTGCAGGTCGAAGCTGTATTCGTCGTCGTCGGGGTCGTACTCGCCGCCGTCGAGGTCGGCCCGCACCGTCAGCTCGCCGCCGAAAAAGGCGATGTCTTCGATGTACATCTGGCCGTCGACGTCGCCGTCGGCCTGCTCGTCGAACAAGGCCGAGACGGTGTGCGTGCCGCTGTCGGTGCAGTCGAGGGTGCCGTCGAACGCACCGTCGAGCAGGGTGGGCCGGGCGCATCCGCCAATCGGAAATGCAGCCAGGATGGGCAGCAACCACGCAATGCTGGAAGCGCGAATCTTCACGGAATCACCTTGATGATGACGCAGGTGACGTTGTCGGTTCCGCCGTTCTTGTTGGCGACGTCGATGAGGTTCGTGCACAGGCCGTCGATGTCTTCGCAGCGGGCCGGGTCGCCCTGCCAGCCCTGCATGATGGTCTGCATCTCTTCGTCCTTGATCATGCCCGACAGGCCGTCGGAACAGAGGATGTAGAGATCGTTCGGCAGGGGCTCGAGCCGCGAGACGTCGACCTGCACCGTGTCTTTCATGCCCAGGGCACGAACAATCACGTTTTTATGCGGAAATGCGTCGATTTCTTCTTGGCTGAGCTTGTGGTTTCGCAGGTAATCATTCAGCAGTGAGTGATCTTCGGTCAGCTGCTCAAGCTTCATGTTGCGGAAGCGGTAGCCACGCGAGTCGCCGCAGTGGCCGACGTAGGCGCCGTTGTGGGTGAACAGCACGCCGACGATGGTCGTGCCCATGCCGCGCTTGCGCACGTCGGCCTGGGCGGTCTCGAAGATGCGCCGGTTGGCCAGCTTGATGGCAGCGACGAGACGGTTCTCTTCGTACTTGAGGCCCTTCTCTTCTTTGTAGGGCCACGTCTGCTCTTCGTCGGCCGAGGTCATCTTGAAGAACTCGGCCGCCGAGGTGACGGCGATCTCCGAGGCCACCTCGCCCGAGGCGTGGCCGCCCATGCCGTCGGCGACGACGAAGAGGTTCTCTTCGGGGACGAGGATGTGGTTGTCCTCGTTGTGGGCGCGCTTCATGCCAACGTTGGTGACGCCGGCTGCCAGGAGCTTCACAGGGGACCCCGAACGGAGGATGGGTTCGACAGGCACATGATGTCGTCGAGGTAGCGCACCGCGTTGGCGACCCGCAAGTGTCCGGATCGGCTCGTCCGCCCGCAGAGCGCACCCGGCCCTCCGTCGACGTCTTCTGCTAGGGTCCGGCCGTGCTCGCACGCTTCGAGTGTCCCCGCTGTCAAACCGTGTTCTCCCGCGAAAAGGGCGAAGACGACTCCTTTGTCGAGTGCCCCTCGTGCGGCGCCCTGGCCATGTCCGCCGGCGACGCCACCGGCGTCGACAGCGACGCGCTCGCCCGGGCGTTGTCGTCGACCCACGACGCGCCGACCCAGCAGCAACCGTCGTCCGACTCGACGCAGGATCCGTCAGCGGATGGCCCGCCGATGGGCGGAATTCCGCGCCTCGGCCCCGACATCTCCGGCGAAGGCCCCGCGTTTGGCGGTGAAGGCTTCGACCGCTCCGACCGCTCCGAGCGCTCCGACCGCTCCGACCGCTCCGACGAGGGCGTGCCCGAGCAGTCGGGTCCGGTGGCCGCCAGCGGCGCCGATCCGTTTGTGGCCTCGGGCGCGGGCATTTTTGCCGGCTTGATGGACCAACCCGCGCCCGCCGCGCCCGACGCGCCCGACGCGCCTCGGGCGGTCCCGGCCGACGACCCCGCCACGCCGCAGCCGCGCGCCGCCGAACAAAGCGGCCCGCAGAAGCCGCCGGCCTCGCAGGCAATCCCCGCGGGCAGGCCCACCAGCAGGGCAGCGGCCCCCGCCAGCGCCAGCCTCGACCTCGGCCTCGACGACGAAGATTTCAAGGACTTCGCGCTCCCGTCGACGACGCCGGGGCCAAAGGCGATGTCGCCGCAGAAGAAGAAGCCGGAGAAAAAGGCCGACCCGATGGCACCGGTGCCGAAGCGCCCGGTCGCCAGCGACTTCATCGACCCGCCGTCGGTCGAGGGCGAAGCCGCTGCCGGCGCCCTCACCGAAGAGGCCTTTGGCGCCCTCGAAGCCGCTTTCGATGTGATGGCCGCCCGCCCCACCGGCGGTGGCAAGAACGGCGGCGGTGGCAAGGCGAGCGCCCGTGGCAAAGATGGCCTCAGCGAAGACGAGCGCGCGTTTTTGCGCGGCGAAGAAGACGCGTCGTCATCGGCGGCGGGGGCGCCGACCCGACGTCCCCCGCCCCGTCCCAACGCCGGACCGCGCCAATCACCGCCGCGTCCGCCGCCGAAGCGCGGGGCCAAGGGTCTGGCGTCGTCGCCCAAGCGCGATCGGTCCCGCGGGCTGTCGCTGTCGGACGAGGCCAAAGAGGCCGCCTTTCTGCCGCTGCGCCCCGTGGCCGCGGCGCCCCAGCGCAAGAAGCTCCCGCCGGAGATGGACGACGGCACCGTCGAGATGTCGGCGTCGCCGCCGAGCG
>JBKJNL010000888.1:0-5163 GCA_046593615.1 Myxococcota bacterium
CTGGCGGCGCGGGCGCCGTCGCTGGCGGCGGAGCCGGCGTTCGACCCCGACGGAGGCCCGCAAGGGCTGCGTCTGGAGTCCGTCGACGTCGGCGGCCACGTGCTGTGGATCGGGCTCGATCGCTCGGGCATCGACACGGTGCGCGCCGGAATCATCGGCCGCGCCATCCTCGTCGGCATCCTCGCCGTCGTCTTTGCCGTCGTGCTCGGCACGGTGCTCGCGACGCGGCTCGTGCAGCCGATTGAATCGCTCGCCGAAGCCGCGCGCCGCCTGGCCGGCGGCGACCTCAGCGTCCGGGTCGACGACAAAAAGACCGAAGGCGAGGTGCAGGAGCTCGTCGTCGCTTTCAACAAGATGGCCGCCGACCTCGAGCAGGGGCAACGACGGCTGCTGCAGTCCGAGCGCGTGGCTGCGTGGCAAGAGATTGCGCGCGGGCTGGCCCACGAGCTGCGCAACCCGTTGACGCCGATCCTGAGCGCCATGCAGGTCATCAAGCGCGCCCGCGAGCTCAAGCGCGCCGACTTCGACGCCATCCTCCACGAGCAGGCCACCGCCGTCGTCGAAGAGGTCATGCGCCTGAAGGAATTGGCCGATGCGTTTGCGCGCTTCGCCCGCCTGCCCGAGCAGAAGCCTGAGCCGTTGAGCCCCGCCGACCTCGTCGACCACGCCCTCGCGCTCTACGCCTCGCCCAACCGCGAAGGACCGCCGGGTCACGCTCCCATCGTCGTCGAGCGCGACTACAGCCAGGCGCCGGCGACATTTTCGGCCGATCGCACCCAGCTGCTCACGGTGGTGACGAACCTCGTGAAGAACGCCGTCGAAGCCCTCGACAGCGCGCCACCACCGACCGATCCGGCCACCTCGCTGCCGGGTGACGGTGCGCAGCCGGCGCGGACCCTGCGGGCCACCATTGCTGCCGTCGGCGACGACGTCGAATTGGCCTTTGACGACGCCGGCCCGGGCATCGCGCCGGAGATCGCCGAGCGACTCTTCACGCCGTACGTCACCACCAAGGGCTCGCGCGGCACCGGCCTCGGCCTCGCGCTGTCGCACCGCATCGTGATGGAGCACGGCGGCACCATCGAAGCCGGCCGGTCGGTGCTGGGCGGCGCCCGCTTCGTCGTCCGACTGCCCCGGCAGCGCCCCGCATCTCCATCTCCATCGTCGTCGTCGTCGTCGCCGTCGTCTCCGGTGCCGCCGATCACAGAATCCGCGTGACGCCAAGCGCGCGTGTGCGCCCAGACGCAGCGCGCCACGCGGCATTGGGAGCAAACACTGGCTCGTGACTGTTTCTGCAGCCACCGGTGAGCAGCCGCCGATGAACCGATTTGCCCGCGCCGCCGTTTGCCTGAGATGTGCCCGTGACCAACGCCTCTGAACACGCCCCCGACAAGGACCCTCCGATGACCGCCACCACCGCCGACACCCCCACCGTTGCCGCCGCCTCGGAGCTGCTGTCCTCGGCCCGGCTGCTGTTGACGTTGGCAAAGGCGATGGCCCGGGTGCAGCGCGAGCGCGTGCGTCCCCGCAGCAAGGCTCCGCTCCACCGCGTCTGACGCGCCTGAACGGCACCTCCGGCGACCCCGACGTCGCCGCGGTCCGCTGCACGCGTCAGAGGCACCCTCACAGGAGCGCGCGCTCGGCGAGCAGCTCGTCGACGGTCGAGGCCTCGCAGAAAAAATCGACGGCCACGCCACCGCGACGACGTCGACAGCCGGTCCAGCGGCGTGAAACGCGGCCCCGGAAAAGCGAGAGCCCGCGCGATGGCGGGCTCTCGCAAGTCGCTCACGTCGGGCTGCGGTCAGCGCTCGACCTTGAACTCCACGCGGCGGTTCTGTTGGCGACCGGCCTTTGTGCGGTTGCTGGCGATGGGCTGCGTCTCGCCGAAGCCCGTCGACACGAGCAGCGCCGGGTCGAGGCCCTCCTTGTCGATCATCCACTGGCGCACGCTGTTGGCCCGGTCTTGCGACAGGCGCATGTTGTACTCGTCGTCGCCAACGTCGTCGGTGTGGCCGCCGATGATGACCTTGGTGATGCCCGGCGACGTGCGGATGGCCGTGGCCACCTGGCGCAGCAGCTCAGCCGACGCCGGCTTGACCACGGCCTTGCCGGTGTCGAACTGCGGCTGCTGTTTGATGTCGATGCGGTCGGCCTTGATGATCACCAGGCTCAGCAGCGGCGGGCAGCCGTCGCCACCCTTGGGGCTCTTCTTCTTCCACTCGGGGTTGTTCGCCCAGCTGACGCCGGGCTCCTTGGGGCAGGCGTCGACGTCGTCGAAGAAGCCGTCGCCGTCGCTGTCGGGCCTCGGGCAGCCGTGCTTCTCGGGGTTGGTCGCCTTTTGGTCGATGCCCTTCTCGGCGGGGCACTTGTCTTCGATGTCGGGGAACTTGTCGCCGTCCTTGTCGGGGCAGCCGCGGGTCTCGAGGGGGCCGGCGTCGTTGGGGCAGCCGTCGACGGTGTCGAGGATGCCGTCTTTGTCGTTGTCGAGCTCGGGGCAGCCGTCGCCGTCCTCGAACTTGTCCATGTCTTCCTTTGACTGCTCGGGCGGGCCCGTGAAGCAGGTGTCGCAGACCGCGGCGACGTCGGTTCCGTCTGGGCCCTTGACCATGACCGGGCAGCCGACGACGCAGTCTTCGATGAGGTCGCCGTCGACGTCGAGGTCGGGGCGGCCGTCGGCGTCGCGGTCGCCGTCTTTGTCTTCGGGCGCGTCAGGACACTGGTCGGCCTTGTCGTTGATGGCGTCGCCGTCGCGGTCGCCGTAGGGGCAGCCCTCGTTCTCCACCGGTCCGGGGGTGTTCTTGCACTTGTCGACGACGTCGAGGACGGTGTCTTTGTCGTTGTCGGGCTCGGGGCAGCCGTCTTCGTCTTCAAAGAGGTCGATGTCTTCGGGCTCTTCGGGGCAGGCATCAACGTCGTCGAGGATGCCGTCGCCGTCTTTGTCGGACCGGGTCTTGATCATCACGCGCTTGGGCGCGCACTCCTTGGAGTTGGCCAGCGCCTTGTTGGCGTTTTCGACGGCGATCTCGATGTGCTGCTGGGCGCGGATGGCGTCGCCCTGGGCCAGCTCGTTCTCGGCGAAGTCGACGTTGGTCTCGGCGAGGGCCAGCTCGCGCGGCGCGCACGTATAGGCGCCGGACTTCTTTGCCTTGTCGATGTCAGAGCGCACGACCTCGCTCTGGGCCTGGATGCGCGTTCCGGCGCAACCGGCGACGACGACGACGCTGAGCACGACGCCCAATCCGAGGTGACGGCCCAGCTGACGGATCAAGGGACGAAGCAGGTGCGAGGCGCTCATTGCGGCCCCCCGACGGAGGGGTCGGAGGCCGGCACCGTCGGCGCCGTGATCTTCTTGATGATGACCTTCTTTGGCGCCGCAGCCGGCTCGTCGGCGGGGCTGGAGCGCACGCCGCCGGCGTCTTCGCCGGTGGGCCCTTCAGAAGCCTTGTGACGCGCCTCGGTGGCGCGCTCGATGCCCTGGGTGGCGAGGTCGGCGGCCTTGTAGGCGTAGTCGATGGCCGGGCCGTAGTCGGCGTAGCCGAGCTCTTCGTGGGCCTTTTTCAGGTAGGCCTCCGACGCGGTGTACTCGTAGACGGCGTAGCGCTCGGCTTCGGCGGCCTTTGCCCCGGCCAGCTGCGCTTCGGCGTCGACGATGAGGTAGGTCGAGAAGATCGGTCCGCACCCGGTGGACAACGCCGCACCGACGACCGTGGCGAGAACGAAAAAAGAACGCATTGTCGTTCGGATAGCGCTCTGTCCCCGGCGCGGTCAAGAAAGCGGACGGTGTCCTCTCGTGCTTTGACCCTGGGTCGGAGAGCGTGCAAGGACGCGTCGTTCTCAACAGCGACGACGAACGCGTTTCGCGCTCTCGCTTGCTGTGAGCCCAGGAGTACTTATGAACATCGGCGAAGTCGTCACGGGCCCTTTCAAAGATCCCCAGTGGTTCCCCAAGATCGCAAAGGCGTCGGCCCTCACGGTCCTCCCGTGCATCTTGGTCCTGCCCGCCCTGGCGACGATTCCGAACCTCATCGGCTGGTCGAAGAAGGTCGCCGAGAATCGCCTGCGCGGTGATGAGAGCCTGCCCGAGTTCGACTTCAGCAACATCGGCGAAGGCTGGCGCATCATTGTTGGTCAGTTTCTCGTCGCGATCATGGTCCTGGCGCTGATGATCCCGCTGCTGATCGTCTTTGGTGGGCTCGGGTTCGTGGCCTCGAAGATCGCAGCACCGCTCAGCATCCTGGTCAGCGTCATCGGTCTCATCGCCTACGTCGCCGTCTACCTCGGCGTTGCCCTGGCTTCGCCGATCCTCGCGACCCGCATCATGCTCGACAACGACACGACAGCCGGCGTGCGCATCATCGACGCCCTGAAAGTCATGCGCGCCAACCTGGGCCTGTGCTTTTTCTACCTCGTCGCCATCTTGTGCGCGGGCATCCTCGGCCAGATCGCCGTCTACACCGTCATCGGCCTCTTCATCTTTACGCCGGGCTACCTCGCGGCGACGAACGGCATCGCCCTCGCGCAGTTTCGCCAGAGCGGCGTGGCCTGAGCCCGACCTGGGTACCGCTCCCGCGGACACACCCAGACCCCGACGTCTGTGAACGGAGGCCCGATGGCCTCCGTTCGCTTTTTGTTGGGGTGCAACGGGCGCGTGTCGAGTTGGTTACGCTGCGACGGAACCTGAGCCGAGGATGCCGATGCTGCCCAACCTTCCTGTGTCGCCCGTTGCAACCGATCGCGCGACGTGGCCGACGCGCGTCGAGGCGAAGCGCCTGCCGTATGGCGTTCCCCTGGCCCTCGGCGAGCTCATCACCCGCACCTTCCAGGTCTGGTCGGCCGACGTCGTCCGCCTCGTCGGCATCAGCGCTGTGCCCTACCTGCTGATGATTGCGGTCGGCGCGATCGGCGGCGTCGCGGTCGACATCACCGACGTGGACTTCGACCGCCTGCTGTCGCTCGACGACGGCCTCGCGCCCGTCGCGATGCTGGCCGTGGGCGGAGGTCTCGGCTTCGTCGTGCTGGTGGGCGCCCTGTTCGTCGCGTCGCAGGCCGGCAGCTACGGGTGTGGCTCCCATCCTGATCAGGCGACACGGCGGACTTGATGCAGTTCGCTTGTGTTTGCGAGTGCCATTGCGGCGTCCCACCTCGAGCTGAGCGCGAGCGCTC
>JBKJNL010000906.1:0-3731 GCA_046593615.1 Myxococcota bacterium
CATGCCGCGCGTCGAAGAGGTCACGGTCGCCGCCGCCGCCGACGGCGCCACGCTGGTGAACTGGGACATCGACACGCCACTGGTGGCCACCAAATACCAAAACGCCATGACCGTCGACGACAAGACCATGACCCTCGTGGCCCGCACCGTAAAAGGCGACATGAGCGGCTCGCGCTACGAGTGGCGCGTGCAACCCCTCTCTGACAACCGCTGCCGCATGTTCCACACCGCCTGGCCGCGCAACATGGCTTCCATCGTCGACACCCTCGACGACAAACAGCAGACGCTGACCATTGGCGTGGCCGTGTCGAGCGTGATGGCCACCGTGCGGGCCGTGAAGATTCGCGCCGAGGCGCTCGAGCGTGGCGTCGTCAAAGCACCCTGACCACAGCAGCTCGACGGCTCAGCGCCGCGCGGCGTGCAGGGCCCAGAGATGCAGGGCGACGACGACGAGGGAGTTGTCGAGCAGCGCGTCCAGCGCGTCGCCCGGTCGGTCCGGGCGCAGTCCGTCGCTCACGCGGGCGCAGCGCAGCGCACCATTCCGCACGGCGTCGTCGACGTCGGCGCGCGGCATCTGCAAGATTTCGATCTCTTCGGTCGGGTCGAGCTTCTGCGCGCGCGTCTGGCGGGCCCGGGGCACGAAGACGCTGTAGCAGCGGTTGTTCATGAACGCGGCGTTGGGTCGCGTGGCGCCGAGCAGCACGACGTCGTCGAGGTTCACGGGTGTGAAGCCCGTCTCTTCGACGAGCTCGCGCAGGCCGCCGGCGACGGGGTCTTCGCCGGCTTCGAGGGCGCCGGCCGGGATCTCGATGGAGAATTCCTGCACGCCGAAGCGCCACTGCCGCACCAACAGCAGGTTGTCGTCGTCGTCAAAGGCGATGACGTTGACCCAGTCGGGGCACAGCAGCCGATCGACACGCGTCTCTTTGCCGCTCATCGCGCTCCGCACGCGATCCTGTCGCAGCGCAAAGATGCGCTTCTGCTCGAGGGGGCCTTGTTCGAGCTCTTCAAAGGGCAGCAGCGTCGTGGGGCCTGTCACTGGGCCTGTCACTGGACGTGTCATCTGTCGTCCTCGCACTGGTCCCCGCGCAGGGGCATCAGGTAGTCGGCGTCGCGCAGGGCTTTATCTCCGCGCTTTTTCCACGGCGCGTCGTCGCCGCAGCACGGGCAGGCCGGGTCGCTGTCGAAGCGCAACGTTTTGGTTGCGCCTTGCTTGATGTCGACGGCGACGAAGCGGCCCACCAGCGCCGGGATGCCCCACAGCAGCTTCAGGACCTCGGCGGCCTGCAGGCTGCCGACGACGCCGGTGACGGGCGCGGTGATGCCCGCGGTGCGGCAGGTGGGCACCGTGTCTTGCGCCGGCAGCACCGGAAACAAGCAGCGCAGGCACGGCCCCGACGCGCCCGGCACCACCAGCACCTGGCCGCTCCATGTTGTGGCCGCGCCGTGCACCAGGGGCCGGTCGGCGCGCACGCAGGCGTCGTTCAGCAGGTATTTGGTGGGCAGGCCATCGGCGCAGTCGACGACGACGTCAGCGCCGTTGACGGCGGCCCCGACGTTGCCGGCGGTCAGGCGTTCGACGCGGGCCACGACGGCGATGGCGTCGTCCACGGCGGCGACCCGGGCGGCGGGGACCTCGGCTTTTTTTTTGCCGAGGTCGGCGGGCGTGAACAGCGTCTGGCGGTTGAGGTTCGAGCCTTCGATGACGTCGTCATCGATGAGGGTGAGGTGGCCGACGCCGGCGGCGGCCAGCTGGGCGATGACCGGGGCGCCGAGGCCGCCGCAGCCGACGACGACGACGTGGGCTGCTTGCAGGCGCCTTTGGCCGGCGACGCCGACGTCTTTGAGCACCAGCTGTCGGGCATGTCGGTCGAGCACCACCACAACGCCACCGCCGCAGACGACGTCATCACGGCCACTGCGACGACGAAAGGGCCGGCGTCGCGGAGCGTCGGGAATCGTGACGGCCGCCCGCCCTGTGCTATCTGGTGTGCTGCACAGCGTCGTCGGGTGGTCGTCCTCCTTTGATTGCGTTGATTGCGCAGCGTGGGTGCAGAGGCGTGTCGGAGGCTGGTCGTGGCTGAAGTGGTCGTCGAGCTCGGCGGCAAAGAGATCCTGCGGATCCCGTTGAAGGGTCCGACGATGACGATCGGGCGCGACCCGCAGTGCGACCTGCATCTCGACAACCGCGCCTTGTCGCGGCGGCACGCGCAGATCGAGAAGCGGGGCGCGGCCATCTGGGTGCGCGACCTGCAAAGCCAGAACGGCACCTTCGTCAACGGCGCGCGCATCAACGATCCGCAGGCCTTGAACGGCGGCGACCGCATCGAGGTCGGCCGCTACGAAGTGCGCATCGACGGCGTCGAAGAGGCCCGCCAGGACACGCCGGTCTTGACCCTCACCGGCCCCGAAGGCCGCCACCGCTTCGCCATGGTCGGTGACGAGATCATCCTCGGGCGTGCCCCGTCGTGCGACATCGCCATCGGCCACAAGAGCATTTCTCGTCGTCACATGCGCATCGCCGTCGAAGCCGACCACTTCGTCGCCGAAGACCTGGGCAGCCAGAACGGCAGCCGCATCAACAACAAGCGCATCAACGGGCCGACGCCGTTTCGCATCGGCGACAAGATCCAGATGAGTGAGTTCACCATCGAGGTCGGCTACCTCGAAGCGCCCGAGACCAACGCCGGCTCACCGCAGCAAAAGGTGAGCAAGACCATGATGATCGATCGCTCCGAGCTGGCCAAAGCGGCCTACGTCGGTGGCGACTTCGAAAAGATGGGCAGCAACGCCGGCAACATCTCGATGGGCGCGCAGCAGGGCAAAGGTCCGCAGACGGGCGAGTTCGACATCGTCCGCCGCGAAGACAACTCCGAGCAGGAGTCCACACGGGGCATCCCGCCGGCCCACAGCGACGAGGCGCCGCCGCCGCCGCCGCAGAAGCAGCCGCGCAACAGCGCTGCTCCCGAGCCGCGCAATCCTGAGCCCAAGCCGGGCAAGCGACAGCAGCCGCCGCCGCCGCAGGGTCCGATTCTCACCGTCAACCATCCCGACCACGCCGAGCGCGCGGTGATGCTCGACGGCGAAGTCACCGTCCTCGGCGAAGACGGCGCCGACGGCGATGGCACCGACGGCCGCGCCTACGCCAACCAGGGCTATCTGGTCTTTGTGAAAGCGCCCGCGCAGAACGGCCGGCAGGGCGGCATCGTCGCCACCGTCGCCGGCGACCGCCGCTTGTTGACCGTCAACGGCAAGGCGCTGCTGACCGCCACGCTCAACGAGGGCGACAGCCTCGAGCTTGGCCTGCTGACGGTCGTCTTCCACCACCAGGGCTAGTCATCGCCTGATGAGGACTCCATGACGACGACGACGGCCGGCTCCCCCGGGCTTGCTGGGGGCCCGACGAGGGCCGTGCTGCGCATCGGTGCGCGCGAGGCGCAACGCTTGAAAGAGCGCTTCGTCACCCGCGCCACCGCCGTCTTCTACGCCCGCGGCGCGTTCTTGTTGCTTGGACTGGGCATCCTGCTGGCGCCGTCGTGGCGGCGGGCGTTCGTCATCGAGGGGGCGCTGCCGTGGATCGTGCTCGTGATCGGCGCCGCCCTGATGTTTGGTTGCCAGGCCTTTGCCGCTCACCCCGTGCAGGGGCGGCGCGTGATGTTTCTGAGCTTGCTGTTCGACCTCAGTGTGCTGCTGGTGCTGGTGTCGCGCAGCGGCGGCCTCGAGAGCCCGGC
>JBKJNL010000955.1:0-5799 GCA_046593615.1 Myxococcota bacterium
CCCAGTAGGTGCCGCTGACAAACGATCGGCGCAGGCGCTCACGCTCGACGATCAAGCGCGTGGCGACGGACTGCACGCGGCCAGCGGAGAGGCGCGGCGCGACCTTCTTCCAGAGGATCGGCGAGACCTCGTAGCCGTAGAGGCGGTCGAGGATGCGGCGGGCTTCTTGGGCGTCGACGAGCTGCTGGTCGATCTCGCGGGGGTTCTTGATGGCGTTCTTGATCGCCTGCTCGGTGATCTCGTGGAACACCATCCGCTTCACGGGCACCTTGGGCTTGAGCACTTCTTTCAAGTGCCAGGCGATGGCTTCCCCTTCGCGGTCTTCGTCGGTCGCAAGGTAGAGCGCGTCGGCGTCGGCCAGCAGGTTCTTCAGCTTCGCGACCTGGGCCTTTTTTTCCGGCGGCACGATGTAGAGCGGCGTGAAGCCGTTCTCGACGTCGACGCCGGTGCGGGCCCACGGCTTCTTTTTGAATTGCTCGGGAATCTGGTCGGCCGACGACGGCAGATCGCGCACGTGTCCGATCGATGACTCGACGATGAAGTCCTTGCCGAGATATTTGGCAATGGTCTTTGCCTTTGCAGGTGACTCGACGATGACCAGTGCCTTTGCCACGCTGCCGCTCCCGATGTTCGACCCAAACCAGAACCGCATGCCGTCGCCGCCGACGTCGTCGCCTTTGCCTGCGCCGTTTTTGACGGGCGAGCCGCAAACGTCAGAAGCATGCGCGCCCCGCGGCACCCACGGGCCCCGCGGGCTCGACAGGGGTCGCAGGGCGAGGCTCGTATCGGACACTCGCCCGCTCCGCCACCTCTTTGTGGTGGCAACCGCGGTGGTGATGCTCGGTTTGGGGCTCCCGGACGCCGCCAGAGCGCAGTCCGTCCCCACCCCGGCCAACGCGCCGAATCCGCCGCCGCCTGCTGATCCGACGGCTGATCCGCCTGCCGATCCGCCGGCCGGTGTCCTGCCGCCCCCGCCGCCGGACGCACGGGCGGCGACCGACGGCACCTACAATCCGCCCCCCGACCCGACCCCCGACGCTGGGGCACCGGCACCCGTGGCGCCCCCGTTGGCAGCGCCGCCGACGACGACCGAGCTGTTGCCACCGGCCGGCAGTCAGACCCGCTGGGAGCCCTACGACCGCGAAGCCGCCCGCACCGCCGACGGCAGCCTCGACGTCTGCAGCGTCGCCGTGTTTCCGCTGACGTTCATCCCCGGCATCGGCGACATCGTCGGCGCGGTCGGCGACTGGGTCTGCATCATTCCCGCGGCCATCGCCGTCGACTACGTCGGCGCCTTTCACGGCGGCCACGAGAGCCACCTCTGGCAGCCGGCCCTCGCTCTCGTCGTCAAGAAGCTGTGGGAGACCGCGCTCGACACCCCCATCGTCGTCGTCACCCTCGGCGTCTTCTTTGCCACCGTCGGCGGCGGCGTCGCGCTCGGTGTCTTCACCGATCTCGATCTGCCCAAAAGCGTCGTCTCCGCCGGCGTCGTCGGCGCGACGCTGGTCACCTACCTCGCGCTCAAGGCCGGGCGTGACGGCATCGGCGATCTGTTGTTCCAGGCCGTCTACGGGGTGCTGACGCCTGAGGTCGAAGGCGAAGCCTTGCTCGCGGTGCAAAAGAAGTCAGGGCTGAAGCCCGGCGTCACCGGCGTGCCCGCGGGCTTCGGGCTCATCGCCACCGTCGCCGGCAGCAAGCCGCGCTTCTCCTGGAAGTACGCGATCCCGGTGGCGGGCCCGATCATCCGCTCCGGCGATCACGCCGTCGGCATCAAGGCCCGGGTCCGCCGCTACGGCACCGAGGTCCTGCTCGAAGAGAAGAAGGATCTGTCGACGATGGACGGCATCAGCGACACCCTCGCGACCATCCAGGGCATCTCGTTCGCCGTCGCCCACGTCACCCTCGGCCTCGGCGTCGGCCTCGTCGGCGGCGCCCTCGTCGTCTCCGCCACCGACGACACCGGCGAGAACCAGAACGCCGCCGAGATCGTCGGCACCATCGGCCTCGTCAGCGTCGCCATCGGCGGCGGCGCCGTCGTCGCCGGCACCATCGCCGACCGCCTGCAGCCCGTGCTCGTGCCTTCGGCCTACGCCCTGTCGGAGTGAAAGGCGTGACACCGGGGGTGCCTCGGTGGCACCGTTGGCCATGGTGAAAAACACACTCCTTCTGACCATCATCGTGATCACCGCTGCCGCCTTTTCGGGCTGCGCAACGACGACCACCATCGTCAGCAATCCGCCGGGCGCCTCTGTCGAGCGAAACGGCCAGGTGCTGGGCCAGACTCCGCTGCGTTACGAGAGCAAGATGTGGATGTGGGAGACCGAAACAGTCAACATCACGTCGACAGCGGGCGAGAAGAAGACCGTCGAGCTGAAGCGATCCGAGATCGACATGGTCCCCGCGGTCGGCAGCGTCGGCCTCGTCTGCTGCTTCGGCCTGACCCTCGTCGGCCTCGCCGGCATCCCGCTGTTCTGGGCCGCCGGCTTCAAGTTCCCCGAGACGACCACGGTCACCTTTGATCAACGGCCCGCGGCCCTGCCCTCGCGCAGGCCAGGGCTGGCGATGGCCACCCGCCGATCGAAGGACGGCGTCGTCTACTGACGATCGATCGCTCGACACCGACACGGCCGCCTGTGTGCGGCCTTTTTTTTGCGGGCGCTCCTGCGCTGTCTTCTGCCGGGCGCGCGTCCGGCGTTCTTTGCGAGGTCGTGCGCTTTCGCCAGAATCCTTCTTGACGAGGTCGCGGGCTTCCGACAAAACACGCTCACTTCAGTGCGCCCATAGCTCAGCTGGATAGAGCATCAGACTACGAATCTGAGGGTCGGGCGTTCGAATCGCTCTGGGCGCACCACGAACTACTTGATGCCCTTCGCCACTCCGCACGGGATGGCGAAGGGTTTTTTCTTGTCGTGTGGGGTCGCGGCATGGGCTGCACGCCGAGGAGCGTGGCCGCGTTCCGATCTCAATCAGCCCTTCGTCGACGCCATTCTTGTCAGGGTCACGAACCGCCTCACAGCGGCGCGCAGAACCCGAGCAGCTGGGTGTCGCCCGAGATGCTCTCGTCGGCGAGCTGCTCGGCGGAGACGCGGCACACGCCGACGACGCCGTCGGACTGCACAGCGATGTTCTGCGCGCTCTGCTCGGCGTTGTCTTGCGAGGTGATGTCGACGGCGGCGTCGGCGCACTGCGGCTCGGTCACGGTCGTCTGGCCCGCGCCGCCGTCTTCGAACAGCGTGTCGTCGTCGAAGCCGTCGGGGTAACCGGCGCGATCCTTGGTCACGGTGCACGTCTTCGTGCACAGCCGTTGCTGATCGCCGAGGTCGACGCAGCGCAAGCCTTCTGCGCAGTCGGCGCCGGTGCACGGCGCATAGAGCGGGTTGCTGCAGCCGGCGGTGACGACGAAGAAACAGGCGGCGGCGGCCACGCGGACAAGGGACATCGAGAGCCTCGGGAATCGCGCTCGGGCAGCGGCTGGTGCGCACGCTCGAACCGGTGGCGGAGTGGGAAGTCGGGTGGTATCGCCGGCTCGCTTTACGCCAATCGTCCCTTCCCCGTCGAGGACGGCACCGCATGGGGGGCGCGCCTGCACCGCAGGAGCGCCCGTCCTGCGGTCCACCCTCCCAAAGCGCACCAGGCAGAGGAGCCCATGAAGATCCACGAGTACCAGGGCAAAGACATCCTGCGGAAGTTCAACGTCCCGACGCTGCAGGGCACCGTCTGCACCACCGTTGAAGAAGTCGTCGCTGCTGCCGAGAAGCACGCCGCCCTCACCGGCTGGCCCGTCGTCATCAAGGCCCAGATCCACGCGGGTGGCCGCGGCAAGGGTGGCGGCGTCAAGCTGGCCAAGACCAAAGCCGAAGCCGAAGCCGCGGCCAAAGCCATCGTCGGCATGCAGCTGACGACCCACCAGACCGGCCCCGGGGGCCAGAAGGTGAAGAAGGTCCTCGTCGAGCAGGGCTGTGCCATCGCCCGCGAGCTGTACGTCGGCCTCGTCATCGACCGCACCAACGGGCGCGTGTGCGTGATGGCCTCGACCGAGGGCGGCATGGAGATCGAGCACGTCGCCGAGCACACCCCCGAGAAGATCCTGAAAGAGTGGATCGATCCCGTGGTGGGCATGTCCGCATACCAGGCACGAAACCTCGCCTTTGCGCTCGGTTTCAAGGACAAAGAAGTCGGTAACGCCGTCAAATTCTTCGTCTCTTTGTACGAAGCCTTCATTGGCACCGATTCTTCGCTGGCCGAGATCAACCCGCTGGTGGTCACAAAGACCGGCGAGGTGCTCGCCCTCGACGCCAAGTTCAACTTCGACGACAACGCGCTCTTCCGTCACAAAGACGTCGTCGCCATGCGCGACGCCGACGAAGAAGACCCCCGCGAAGCCGAAGCCGGCGAATTCGGCCTCTCCTACATCGCGCTCGACGGCAACATCGGCTGCATGGTCAACGGCGCTGGCCTGGCCATGGCGACGATGGACATCATCAAGCAGCAGGGCGGCGAGCCGGCCAACTTCCTCGACGTCGGCGGCGGCGCCGACGAGCCAAAGGTGACGGCGGCCTTCAAGATCATCCTCAAGGATCCCGCCGTGAAGGGCGTGTTCGTCAACATCTTTGGCGGCATCGCCAAGTGCGACGTCATCGCCAAAGGGGTCGTCGCGGCTGCGAAGCAGGTGGGCCTGAAGGTCCCTCTGGTGGTGCGCCTCGAGGGCACCAACGTCGAGCTCGGCAAAGAGATCCTGAAGACCAGCGGCCTCGCCGTGATCACCGCCGACGACATGCTCGACGGCGCCAAGAAGATCGTCGCCGCGGCAAAAGGTTGAGGGACATCATGAAGAAGAAAGCGGTCTCCATCATCGCCGGCCTGGGCCGTCGCCTGGTCTCGAGCGACGGCGTGCGCCTGAACCCGTCCCATGCCCCGGTCGGCATGCTCGATGTCGAGCGCATCACGCGCGTCGCGGCTCCGGTCTCGACCCTCGTGTCGCGCCCGGCTCATTCCTCCCACTCTTCTCTCTCGTCGAAGGTCTGAGCCATGGCCATCCTCCTCAACAAGAATACGCGCGCACTCGTCCAGGGAATCACCGGTGAAGCCGGCTCTTTCCACGCGAAACAGATGATTGAATATGGCACCCAGATTGTCGGTGGCGTGACCCCCGGCAAAGGCGGCCAGTTCTTTGAGCACACGGTCAAGGGTGAGACCGTCAAGGTCCCGATCTTCAACACCGTCGCCGAGGCGAAAAAGGCCACGCAGGCCAACGCCACGATCATCTACGTGCCGCCGCCCTTCGCCGCCGACGCAATCCTCGAGGCCGTCGGCGCCGAGATCGAGCTGATCATCACCATCACCGAGGGCATCCCGGTGCTCGACATGGTGAAGGTGAAGCGCGTGCTGCAGACGCAGAGCAAGAGCCGCTTGATCGGTCCCAACTGCCCCGGCGTCATCACGCCCGGCCAGTCAAAGATGGGCATCATGCCGGGTCACATCCACAAGGTCGGCAACGTCGGCGTCGTCTCCAAGAGCGGCACCTTGACCTACGAGGCGGTCGGCCAGCTGACCAAGCTCGGCATCGGCCAGTCGACCTGCGTCGGCATCGGCGGCGACCCCGTCGCGGGCACCGACTTCATCGACGTGCTCAAGCTCTTCAACGCCGACCCCGAAACCGACGCGGTGATCATGGTCGGTGAGATTGGCGGCAGCGCCGAGGAAGACGCGGCGGCGTACGTCGCTCGGGAGTTCACCAAGCCGATGGCGGGTTTCATCGCCGGCCAGTCGGCGCCCCCGGGCAAGCGCATGGGCCACGCC
>JBKJNL010000023.1:0-4462 GCA_046593615.1 Myxococcota bacterium
CCCGAGGTCGCCGCCGGCGGCGTCAACGCCAACCATGTCGTCAACCCCATCCGCGACATCGTGCCCAAGGCCCAGTTCCGCTGGTCAAAGGTGCAGAGCGTCGACATCAAAAAGAAGCTCGTCTACGCCGCGCAGGGCGAAGGCAAAGAGCTCGTCGCCGTCCCCTACGACCACCTCGTGTTTGCCATGGGCAAGGTCTCGGACTTCAGCTCGATGCCCGGCGTCGCCCAGCACGGCCTGGCGATGAAAGACCTCTCCGACGCCTTTCGCCTGCGCAACCATGTGTTCCGCTGCCTCGAGCTCGCCGACGTCGAAGACGAAGCCGACGAAAAAGCCGCGCTCTTGACCTTTGTCGTCGCCGGCGGCGGCTTCTCAGGCGTCGAGACCATCGGCGAGCTGGCCGAGCTGCTGCACAAGTGCACGAAGCAATTCCACAACATCACGCTCGAGGAGATCCGCATCGTGCTGGTCCACTCGCGCGATTCACTGTTGCCTGAAATGCCCAAGAACCTCGGTCGTGCTGCTGAGCTTGACCTGCGCCGTCGTCGCGTCGAGATGGTCATGAATGCGCGCGTCAAGGCGGCGACGCCCCAGGCGGTCTACCTCAGCACCGGCCAGGCGATTCAGACGAGAACGTTCATCTGCACCGTGGGCAACGCGCCCAATCCCGTGTGTAAGAAAATCCTCGCCGAAGATGGCTTTGCCGAAGGCAAATCAAAGGGCCGCGGCATCGGCGTCTTCGAGGCTGACCTCGAGCTGCAATGCACGAATCAAACGCATTACTGGGCCGTCGGCGACAACGCCGGCGTGCCCGACCCGACGGTGCCTGGCGAGCTGTGTCCGGCCACCGCCCAGTTCGCGATCCGCCAGGCAAAGACGTGCGCCAACAACATCCTGGCGACGATCGACGGCAAGCCCGAGAAGCGAAAGAAGTTCAAGTTCAAGGCGCTCGGGTCGCTGGCGTCCCTCGGCAACCGCTCCGCCGTCGCCGACATGATGGGCTTCGAGCTCACCGGCTTCATCGCCTGGTTCGCCTGGCGCACCGTCTACCTGGCGAAGCTGCCGGGCATCGTGCGCCGCCTGCGGGTGACCATCGACTGGACGCTCGACCTGTTCTTCCCGCGCGACATCACGCAGCTGCAGACGCTGCGCAAAGAGCAGCTGCGCGTCGATCACTACGAGCCGGGCGAGGTCATCATCGAGAAGCACGAGATCGGTCGTGAGCTGTTCGTCATCCAGCAGGGAGAGGTCGAGGTCTTCCAACCGGCCCACGACGACGTCGCCGAGCGGTTCGTGACCTCGTTCAAAGCCGGCGACGTCTTTGGCGAAAAAGCGCTGCTGACCGACACGCCGCGCACCGCCAGCGTCCGCGCCAAGACCGCCGTCGACGTCATGGTCGTCAGCCGCGGCGACTTCTTGTCGCTGGTCGGCCAGTTCCCCGTGCTCGACGAGCACTTCGATGGGCTGATGCACAAGCGCTATCCCGAGGTGATGGCGGGCAGCGCCGACCTCAAGGCGATGGTCGCCGAAGCCATCGCCGCACCCGTGCTCCCGCCGCCGGCGGCCCCAGCGCCGCTGACAGCAATGGCGCCAGCCACGTTGCCGACGACAGCGACGCCGGCGTCGAGCGCCCCACCGGGCTGAGCTGAGCTGAGCTGAGCTGAGCTGAGATGAGATGAGCGCATCCCGGCAGTTTCGTGAGCGGGCTCAGCCAGCAGGCCGCGGGAAGACGTTCAGCGTCGCAGCAGAGCCTTGGCCTCGGCCGCGGCCTTTGCGACCTCCGCGGCGAGGGGCGGGGGCGTCTGGCCCAGCGCCAGCTCACAGGTGGCCGCCATGATGGTGCGCGAGAGACGCCAGGCGCGCAGCCGCGTCTTCTTTTCGGGGTTGTCGACGTCGAAGTTGGCGACGACGATGAGGGACCGCAGGCGATCGCCCAGCAGCGGGCTCTCGATCGACCGCGTCTGCGTCGCGCACGACGCCGTGCCGCTGATGCGCAGCGTCTCGGCGCCCACGGTCCAGCTGTGCGTGCCGGGACTCTTCGGGTCGGCAGCCAGCGGGCCGACGGCGGCGAACGGCTGCAAAAGTGTCAGCAGGTCGATCGGGACGGCGGCGGGCGGGTGGAAGCCATCCGTGCACAAGGCGCGGGACGCGCGCAGCAGCTTGTGGCCGGCGACGACAGCGGCGCGGGCGCGGGCGCAGCTGCCGACGCCCGCGAGCCGCTCCTGACGCTCGACCGTGGCAAGCTCCTCGTCGGTCCCGGCGTCGCTGACCACCATCGCGAAGTGCAGCATCGCGTCAGCGGCGAGGTTGCCGTTGGGCAGCTCACCACAGACATCGGCGGCCTTGACCCGCACCGTGCGGTCGAGACCGCGCACCGTGTATTGGCCGGGCGCCGCCGCCGTGACCTCGACGTCTTTGCAGGCGCCGAACAGCGCCCGGACCATTTGATCGGTCAGCTGACGCGGCGCCTCTTCCTCCGGCGCCGCCTTTGCCGCCCCTGCCGACGAGAGACAGACAACCAGCCCGACCACCAGCGCGCCCCGCACCATCTCTGCCTCCGTTGACGTCGCCAACGATGCCACGATCCGACACCAGACGCGGCCCGTCTCATACGGCCGCGGCGCGCCGATGTGCCGTCGCGCTCACGCCCCTGCTCCCGGCGGTCACGGCCCGAACGTCAGGTCCAAGCTGAAGCTGACGGTGCCAGAAGGAGGCGTGCCACCAGAGACCGCGGAAATGAGGACGACGTATCGCGCGGGGACGAGCAGCGCCGTCTCGTTGAACGAGCCCCCGTCGCGGTCGTCGATGATGAAGTTGTCTGCCAGGCCGGCTGGGAAGAACCGGAACTCCAGCCCGCTGGTGGCTCCGCCGGTCAGCTGGGCGTCGATCGCGACCTCCGTCGCGCGTGCGACCGTGAACTCCAGGCTGTAGCTGCCCGAGGCAGCCGCCTCGTCGGTGACTGCCGTGCTGGAGCTCGAGGCCGTCACCGCAACGAGATCGCTGCCGGCGTAGGTCTCCGTGAAAGACACGCTCGCCACCCCGGACTCGCCGTTGGTGCCAGCGCAGGACAGCGTGTCGGTCCAAGCCGTCGCTCCGCCGGGCGAATTGCGAAAATATTCGTCACCGCAGCTGGAGAGACTCCTGAAAATGCTGACGTTGACGTGGCCTCCGCTGCTGGTGCGCGTCACGCTGCCTGGCTGATCGAGGACCTCGACTTCGACGCGATCGAACGCGAGCGGATCGGCGATGGCGCGGGCGACCACCAGGAAGCGGCCGGGCTCATCGCCGGCGACGAAGTGCCCGGTCGCGTCGATCGAGCCGCCGTTGGCGCTCCATGTCACGCCGGTGGGCGCGCCATCGGGGGCGCCGGTGACCACGGCCTCGAAGTCCGCCGAGGTGGAGGCGTCGACGATCGCGAGGTCGGGCGTGGCGCGCACGGTGACCGTCGGGCTGACCGACACGACGACGCTGTCGCTGAGCGGGTCGACGAGCGTGATCGCGCCGTTGATGCGCGTCGAGCCAGGCTCGGCGCCGCCGACGAAGCGGACCTCGGCTTCACCGCCTTGCCCGGTGTTCACGACGGTGGTGTCGAGCGTGCCGGCGCCGTCGAGTGACAGGGTCACGAGCTGGTTCGGCGCCACGTCCCCGAACTCGACGACCCTGACCGTGATGATGGCTTCGCCGAAGGGCGCGACCGAGGCGTCGAAGCCGTCGACGCCGCCGCCGCCGACGGAGCGGACCAGCAGCTCGAGGCGGCGATCGCTCCCCGATTTGAACGAGCGCGAGACCTGTGTCTTGAGGTCAAGCGGCGCCACGAGGTCCAGATCGATGCCGGCCGTGACGACGACGAAGAACGTGTCGGCGTCCTCGTCGACGCGCAGCTCGAAGCGGCTTCGTCGAACGTGGCTTCGAAGTCGTCGAGCACGACGCGCAGCGGGCAGTCCCTCGTGAGGTCGGCAGGCGTGTTGCCGGAGCCCGCGTTCGTGAGGCCCCGCGCGCCTGCAGTGGCGACGAACGCCTCCAGCGTTGTGAGCACGTTGATGTCGTCGGTCTCGACTGCGTGTCGGTAAAGGTCGCGCACCTTGTTCTTGAACACGCGCTCCATGCGCACCTCGAGCGCGAGGCGCCGGGCCCGGAGCGGGGCAGTGGTCTCGCTGTCGAGCGCCTGAAACGCCGCGAGGATCCCGCAGAAGTCCGCGAACGCGCGCTCGTACAAACCGGGGTTGCCGACGGCCTGCTCGACGCTGAGTTCCACTTCCGTCAGCCACCGCCGCAGGAGCTCGGTCAGCTCGGACGCGGGAACGGCTTCGCCGGCGGCCTTGCGACCGAGCGCGTCGGTGAGCTTCGACTCGGCGCTGCGCGGCGCAAAAACCGGCGGGGGGCCCGTCCCGCTGCCGGCGGCGGTGAAATGGAGCAGCTCTACGACGAGGTCGTCGCCGTCATCGACGGCAGGCAAGCGGTG
>JBKJNL010000107.1:0-3302 GCA_046593615.1 Myxococcota bacterium
GTCGTCGTCGACGAGGAGGTCCCAATCGCTGTGAGGTTGCGCTCTGCCCTCTGCCCGGCTGCCGAAGAGCCAGACGCCGCAAGCACCGTGGACGGTCTCGAGCTTCTCGACGACCACTCGCAATGCTGCTTCTTCGTCGGGCGTGAAGGTGAGGCTCATCGGCTGCAGCATCGCACCTTCGATTCTGAGCCGGGGCTGACACCGATGGCCGCGCCACCGTAGTCGTCGAGGAGTCGGGGGCCGACGCTCTCATCAACAGATCGGGTTATGGCCGCGCGCGCGTACTGCGACCGTCTGCTTGAAAGAGAGGTGTTTCATGCACAGTGACGTCGTCAGCCTGCGTCTATTTTTCTTTCTGAAGTCGCTCACGGCGCAGCTTCGGCAGGGGCCACGCTTCCCCCGAGTAAAGGCCGCAGCCGCGGCCCGTGCTGGTGAATCACCGACACGGGTCGTCGGCCACGACCACCCTGACGCGGAGGCACCCATGGCCAAGAATGACGACGACAAGAGCACGCACACCCCCGACCCCGAATCCTCGCCGCCGGCGCCGGCGGCCTTGCCGACTTCGGCTCCGAAGAAGCAGAAGCGCCGTCGTGGACCTCGACGCGAGCCGAAGCAGTGGTTTCCCGAGGGCTTCGCCCCCGGGGACATGCCGCTCTGAGCGTCGCCAGTCCTCGAGTCCCGGCGGCAGCGGGCCGTCCCGGTGTTAGTTAGACACCGAGCCGCGCGCGCCATCGTCGAGGTGAAGACCCATGAGAGGCTGGAGACGAGTCGAGCTGGGCGAACCACCGCCGTGGGACCGATGGGCACGTCGAGCGCTCGAAGCCGGCCTCGACGACGAGCTCATCAAGCTCGGGCGTGGCGTCATCAAGAACGCCTACGAGGACAACTGGGACGACAAGCTCTGCGTCGTCGCAGGCTGGCGCTTCACGACGCTGAAACGGACCTGGGTCTTCGACGGCCAAGCACTGATCGACGTAGCACTGAAGCAGCCGCGGTACGCGCGTTTGCTCTGGCTCTATCTGTTGAAGACCGAAGGAGAGCTGGAGCACCTCGTCGACGGGAAGTGGGTTCCTGCCAAGCCAGCCTTCCGACCGCCCGGTGCGTGGGCCGCGATGCTGGGGGCCCAGCATGCGGCACTCGTTCAGCTGAAAGAGCTCCACCGGGAACGTCGCGCCGACCCCGAAGTCGGCGACATCGTCAGCTTCTCGACAACCGATTTGCGCCGCACGGGAACGGTCACCGT
This sequence comes from Myxococcota bacterium, assembly GCA_046593615.1. Classification (GTDB taxonomy): domain Bacteria; phylum Myxococcota; class UBA727; order UBA727; family VGSZ01; genus VGSZ01. Next base: position 1,247 of record JBKJNL010000107.1, read on the forward strand.
GGCCTCCGTCGATGCCGACGCCATCATCATCGCCTTCAGAGAGGGCGACAGAAAGGCACCCACGTTCAGCAGCGTCGACCTCGTCCGCGTCGACGGTCCGACCTATCGCGAGAGGCGAAACGGCGGGGCCGAGTTTCGGGTCGAGTTTTTAGAGGCAGCACGCAGGAAGTGAGCGCTGCTCGCGGTGATCTCTCGATCTTCAGCCCCCCGCGCTGTGGCCGCCGCGATTCCACGAAATCGCGGCAGCAGATTGACGCCCAGAAGGCGCCAGAGAATTTTGAGCATCGTCGTCGAGAAACGCGGGTTTCCGACCTGCAATGACTCCCGCCGTCAATTCGGTGGCATCACGAAGCGCTTGTCCGCGTAATCGCGGACGGCGTAGGCTCGCGCTCGACCAAACCTTAACCAAGCAAGAAAGCGAGGGCTCACCCAGAAACCAAGCCCAAGAAACAGAAAAGTCCGGCTGCCGCCAGACTTTCCATTTCGAAACGGCTCATCACCATCTCGTCGACCAAGACCCCTTCAAGCAAGAAGGCGTGGGGTCAGTGTAGCCGTGTCCTCTCCCCGAGGGCAACGGGATCGGTGTGCGTTTCGCTCGTGAGCACGAGTGACGACGACGAATTCACATTCTGACAGGCTGGACGATGCCGTCTCGGCGTTCCGGCGGACTTGTGTCCGATGGCCATCCCAGCGTCCGCAGAAGGGCCGCCAAGCCATCGTGGACACGACGGGCGCCGAGTCTTGGGCTGGCGCTGACGCCGACTTCGACCGTGCCGTGGCCCTCTCGCCGGGGGCGTTCCTGTGGGATCGATCGATGCGTCGGCTGGTCGAGCTGCCTGCGCTCTGGATACGCATCCCACTCCGCGGCCGCGCCGGCGAAGACGTCGCCGGCGACGCCTGCAGCAGGCTGAAGGAGCTGGGCTGCCCCTCGCCGCACTTCGTGTTCGAGGGGGAGGGTGGCGTCGTCGTCCTCTGGAGGATCGACCCGCTTCGACGGCCGAAGCCGAGTGCGCCGCCCAAGAACCACGAAGCCTTTGCCGGCCAGCTCGAGGGCTGGCGTTGGGCGGTGATGAAGTTGTCGTTCGCGCTCGAGGAGCTCGGATGCCTGCCGCTCGACTTCGCCCAGGCCGGCGAGCACATGCTGTCGCTGGTCCCGTTTCCCCTCCCCTCGAATTCTTTTCTCCGTCACGTCGTCGAGGACCTCATCAGCGGGGCGCCGACGATGCTCGCCGGGGGCGACGCCGGCGGCGACGCGCTTCGGATCGCAGCGGTCTCCCAGCCCTTGAAGGCGTTCGACCGGCGCCTGTTCACGTCGCTGGGGCTCACCCGGGCGAAGACGAAGACGCAGTACTTGAACAGCGCGGTGAGCTTGGCCGCCCTCGAGCCGCAGGCCGCCGGCGACCGCCACCCCGCGGCCGTGAAGATTGCCTCCGCCTGCATCTGGGACGGTCTCGACGTCGATGCCACGCTGGCGAAGCTGCGGGCCTGGTCGAGCAGCTGCGAGCGGGACGGCGCCTTTCCTTTTCGTCGGCCGGGTGGCGACGAGCTCGAGCACATCGCCCGTTGGGCCGCATCGAAGCTCAGGCCCGGCGGTCCCACGGTCCCGTCATCGAAGCGCTCGAAGAAGCCGCAGCGCACCACGCGTGACGACGCCGGGGACGACGTCGTCGGCTTTCTGCGATCCGGAAGTGGCCAGTGGTCCGGCTCCCTGCAGGAGCTCGGGCGACGCGTCTCGTTGTGGTCGCTCGAGGCCGGCACGGGTGCGCCCTGCCCGAGAAGCACCTTGAAGCGGGCCCTGGCCGACTTGGAGGCGGCCGCGCTGCTCACCCGGCAGGTCGACCGGGAGGGCAGCACATGGCGCAGCACGTGGCGTTTGACGCCGTCGCCGCCGCCCTCGGGGCTGGTGCTCCTCAAACCTTCGAAACCGGCTGTTGGCGTCGACGAAAGCCTGCAGGTTTCACAGGTCCAATCGCCAGAGAGTACGTGGGCCTCTGGCCCCTCGGCTCCCGCGCTCGAGCTGACTGACCGAGGGGGTGCGGGGGGAGCCGTCCCCCCG
>JBKJNL010000133.1:0-3364 GCA_046593615.1 Myxococcota bacterium
TGATGCAACGACTGCTGCTGCTCGCGCTCGCGCTGGCCTGGTGCGCCTGCCCGTCAACACCGACGACGACGACACCGGCGACGACGACGACGACGAACACGGCGCCGTGCCCGACCACGGCGTCGACCGAGACCGTGCGGGTCTTTCACGCCCTCGAGCCCAGCTGCGTCGGCTGTCACGCCTCGGGCGAGCGCGGCTTCTTTGCCAGCGTCGCCGCCTTCCAGAGCCTGGTCGTCGCCGACGCCCGCTACGTGACCCCCGGTGACGGCGACAACAGCGAGCTGGTGCGCCTGCTGCTCGGCACCGGCACCGGCGCGTTTTCGCAGATGCCCATCAGCGGACCGAGCTACGCGCAGCTGGTCGACGACGGCAGCGCGGCGTTGTCGGTCGCCGACATCAAGCTGTGGATCGACGGCTTGTCGGCGCAGGCCCGCAGCCCCGACCCCGACAAAGACGCGGCCCACGTCACCCGGTTGTCGGCCACGCAGGTGCGGCGCGCGCTGCACCAGCAGCTCGGCTTGACCAACGACGACTTCTTCATCCCCGCCGAAGAATTCGGCATCGTCATGGCCGAGTCCCGCGGCGACGATCGCTACCCGCTGTTGTCGCCCGACGACGTGCCCGCACCCCGGCAACTCATCACCGCCGAGCGCCACCTCGGCCTCGGTGGCTCGACCTTCGTCGGCCAACAGCGGGCCGATTCGTCGACGTCGCCGAACTTCGTGAACCATCTCGTGCAGCTGTCGCAGGCCTGGTGCCGCATCGCCGTCGGCAAGGCCGCCAACACCGCGCTCTTCCAGGACGGCGTCGTGCCCGCGCTCAGCGAAAACGACGACGACCGCGCCGCCGTCACCGCCACGATGCGCCGCTGGTCGCGCTCGTTCCACGCCGTCGACCTCAGCGACGCCGAAGCCGACGACCTCTACGTCTCGTTGTTCGTGCCGCTGAAAGCCGACCCGGCGGCCGACGCGTTGTCGCCGTGGGCGGGCACCTGCTCGTATTTCATCCGCCACCCGCGCTGGATGTTCTTTTGACGCCGACGACGACGACGACGACCACGACGACGACCACGACGAGCAGGGGATCCCGATGCTGAAGATCAACCGTCGACGTCTGTTGCAGACCGCGCTCGGCGCCTCGCAGGTCGCGCTGCTGTCGCAGTTCGGCATGCTGTCGAAGCCGGCCCGGGCCCAGGCGGTCGACGGATCGACGCCGTCGCGCCTGCTGTCGATCTGGCTCGATGGCGGCTGTCATTGGGAGTCGCTGTTCGCGCCATTTTCGTCGGCGGGCATCGCGAAATACATGCCGGCCCCCGACGGCGACCTCTATCCGTTTGGCTACACCGCCGGCCAGGTGCAGCGGTGGGATCGCCAGTCGTTCGACCCCGACGAGCCCGGTCCGGTGCGGACCTTGCGCGGGCCGGTCTACTGGAACTGGGACGACCCCGCGGCCCGCAGCGGCGCCGTGCCCGGCAGCGAAGGGCGGCAGCAGTTTCGCCCCTACGGCTATGCCTGGGCCGACCCGAACCACCGGCTCTACGAAAAGACCTGCGTGCTGGTCGGCGCTGATCAAGGCACGGCGTCGCACCAGAGCGGCATCGTCGCCAGCATGAGCGGCGTCGCCGGCGCCTCGTTCCGCGCGCCCGCGGTGCAGGCCGTCGTCGCCAACGCGATGAGCGCGCGCTTTCCGGATCGGCCGCTGCTGAACGTCTCGCTCGGCGGCACGCTGCCGGTGGGGCTGGGCCTGCCGTCGATCGCCGCGCCGACGTCGATGAGCTCGCTGGATTCGGTGGCGCCGACGTTGTCGGATCGCCGCGACAGCGCCTGGCACGGGCTGCGGAGCCGCAGCAACACGCCCGATCTGGCGCGCGATGGCCGCGATCGCACCGCTGAAAAAGGGACCATCCCCCGCACCGTCGTCGACGACGCCGTCGCCCGCGCGATGCGCGGCCTGCACGGCGCCGGCAATGCCGGCACCGAGCGCGAGCTCGAGTCGCTCTACGAGACCTACAAAGACCACAGCAAGACGCTGTCGCGCGACGTGCTGACGTCGTTGTCGGCGACGCCGGGCTTCGAGCACCTGGCCCTCGATCCGCTCTACGGCAACGACACCGCCTGCACCGGCAACGCCGACTCCTGCGGCGGCCTGAGCAACACCGCCCCCTGGGACTTCGCCCTGAAGCTCTTGAAGAGCGAGCTCGTGACGTCGGTGAGCCTGCGGGCGACCAGCATCGCCAACAGCTCGTTCGACTCGCACTTCGCCAATGGTCCGCAGATCCACGGCAACCACCTGCGCATCGCCTTTGAAGCCATCGGCCGCATGTTGATCGAGATGGACCTCACCGACATCGGCGGCGGACGCACGCTGCTCGACGACACGCTCGTCTACATCTACAGCGACTTCGGCCGCACCTTTCCAAAGACCGGCAGCGACCACCACCCCGCCACCTGCGCCGTGCTCGTCGGCGGCGGCGTCGTCGGCAACCAGATGATCGGCGGCTACGACGAATCCCTCGACGGCTCGCCGCTGGGCAGCCCCGTCGATTTGATCAGCGAAGACGGCCTCACCGAGACGCGCATGCCGAAGTCCCAGGACATCGCCGCCACCGTGCTGCGGGCCTTTGCCCTCGAGCCCGGCCGCGACTTCTTCATCCCCGGCGGCTACGGCGTGTTCGACGGCGCCCTGAGAATCTGACGACGAATCTGACGACGAATCTGACGAGAGAATCTGACGAGAGAATCTGACGACGCATCTGACCACGTCAGCGAACGTCAGCGAACGCAGGCCGACGTGAATTCCTGGCAGACGTCGTCGGCGCAGCCGGCGGCGCATTCGACGTCGTCGACGCAGGCGTCGCCCGCGGCAAAGACCGCGACGCAGACGCCGCCGTCGCAGAAGCCGGCATCGCAGTCGTCGTCGGTGGCGCAGGGGCCGCCGTTGCCGGCGGTGGCGACGCAGACGTCGTCGCAGCGGCTGCGGTAGGGGCAGCGCTGGGCGAAGTCGCAGGCGTCGCCGACCGCGACGACCGCCGGCTCGCGGCAGACGGCGCCGTCGCAGCGGGCCGGCAAGACGCAAGGCACACCGGCGTCGCTGCAGGCCTCGCCGACGACGCCACGGGCCACGCACACGCCGCCGTCGCAGAAGCCGGCGGGGCCGCAGGCGCTGGCGTCGTCGTCGCAGGCGGCGCCGAGGTCGCGCACGGCCTCGCACACGCCGCACAGCGAGAGGTCGAGGGCACAAAAAGTTCCCGGCGTGCAGACAAAGGATTCGGCGTCGAGTCCGCAGGCGCCGCCGGCTTCGACGTTGCCGTGCCAGACCTGCGCGCACGGACCCGACAGCTCGAGCAGCTGCTCGTCACACGACG
>JBKJNL010000196.1:0-3572 GCA_046593615.1 Myxococcota bacterium
AACGGAGCCGCTTCAAGCGGCTCCGTTGGCTCCCGTGGCTCCTTGCGCAGGTAGATCGAGCCCCGCCCCGAGACGGCGGTGGCCGCGGCCATGACGATGACGACGTGGGGCAGGGCGGCAGCGCCGCACAGCTCGACGGCCATGATCGACAGCGCGACCGGCGTGCGGGCGCACACGCCGAACAGCGCGGCCATGGCGCACACGGCCGTCAACGCCGGCGGCAACCCGAGGGGCGCGGCCAGGATCGATCCGAGGGCCGCGCCGGCGGCGAACAACGGCGTCACTTCACCGCCGATCAGGCCGGCACCGACGGTGGCGGCGGTGGCCAGCAGCTTCCAGGCAAAGAAGCCGGCGTCGACGTGCTCGCCGTGCACAGCGGCCTGCAGGGTCGGCAGCGACAGCCCCAGCACCGACGAGCCGGCCAGGCGCCAGATGACGACGACGACGACGCCGGCGATGACGCCGCGCAGCCACGGCGGCCACGCCGACGAGCGCTGCTTGATCGCTTGCTGCCCGGCGATAAAGGCCCGGGCGGCGACGCCGACGACGAGGCCGACCCCGATGAGGCCGCCGACCAGGGTGACGGAGCGGGCGTCGAGGGGCGCCTGAGCAAGAACGGGATAGGCGCCATGCGCGCCCCCCAGCGCCTGCAGCAGGGCACCGCCCACGAGGTCACCGACGACGGCGGCCACCAGCGCCGGCACGAGGCGGACGACGTCGACGCGGCCGACGACGACGACTTCGAGGGCAAAGACGCAGCCGGCGATGGGCGTTCCAAAGACGCTGCCGAAGCCACCGGCGATGCCGGCCAGCAGCAGGCGCCGCCGGTCTTCGTCGTCGACAGCCACGAAGCGGCCAAGGGTGGCGGCGACGAGGTCGGCGACGGAGCCGCCCATCTGCACCGCGGTGCCTTCGCGTCCGGCGCTGCCGCCAAACAGGTGGGTCCACCACGTGCCGAGCAACGAAAGGGCGAACAAGCGCGGGGTGACGACGTCGCCGCGGCAGGGCCTGAGCGGCCCTGGAGCGGACCGGCCGTCGGCGGCCCGCCACAAGATCAGGCTCGTGCCGGCTTGTGCGGCGCCGGCGAAACGATCGACGACGACCAGCAGCAGGGCAGCGGCCACGGGCAGCGCCCACACCAGGCGCTCGTCGGCAGTGCGCAGGCCGGTGACGACGTCGAGGCCGCGCAAGAAGACGGCGGAGCAGGCGCCGCACACGACCCCGACGACGCCGGCGGCCCCGACGTCGACGCCGACGCGGCGGGCCGCGGGACGCAGGATCACGCCGCCGGAGCCGCGTGCTGCTCGCGCTTGAGGCGGGCATCCATCAGGTAGGTCCCGAAGGGGACCAGCGACGACGCGAAAACCGCCGCGCCGCGCAAGAGCGACCAGCGGTGCTCCAAAAACGCATGCAACAGGGCGAAGCAAAACGCGACGAACAAGACGCCGTGGGCCATGCCCGTGACCCGCACCGCCTCGGGCATGCCCCCGAGGTACTTCAGCGGCATCGCGATGAAGAGCAGCACCAGGTACGAGGTGCCCTCGACGAGCCCCAGCAGTCGCAGCCGTCCGATCGAGGAAGAGAGCATCGCGGCGGTTCCTTTCGACAGACACGCCGCCGCCGCGAGGACCGCGCCGACGACGAAGACGCCTGATGCTGTGCACATTGCCGCCTGACGCGCAGCGCCGCAGGCCCCGTCCGCCCGCCCGCTCGCCACCTCTCGCCGAGCCCCTCCCGGCGTCGTTGAACGCCTGCCGCCGAGGCCGGGCGACCGCGGTTGTTTTTTTGCGACCCCCGGGTGGGTGCCCTAATGGTGACAGACGGATCCAGATGGCTCCACAGAGGCACAGCGGTGGCCAAGCAGCAGAAGAAATCGAAGCCGAAGCCGACCCCGCTGCCGACGCTGCCTGCGCGGGCGCCATCGCCGTTCCCGCCGCCGCCGCCGTTGTGGGTGGCGCCGGAGGTCGACCTGCAGCCCCCGACGATGCTGCGGCCGGTGGTCATCGACCAACGCCTGTTGTTCACCGTCATCGCCATTGCCGTCGGCTGCGGGCTCTTGTGGCTGGTGCGCGACACCCTCGTCACGCTGGTGTTCGTCGGCGTCGTCACCTTCATGGGCGCGCCCCTCGTCGCCCGCCTCGAGGCTGCGGGCGTGCCGCGCTCCGTCGGGGCCGGGCTGTTCCTGGCCGGCATCGTCGGTGTGGTTGTGTGCCTGGTGGCGCTGGTGTTTCCGCCGCTGGTCGATGACTTCATCGTGCTGATTGCGCGCCTGCCGGCCCTGCTCACCAAGAGCGTCGATTTGATCTTCAAGTACACCGGCGTCGTCGTGCCGCTGCGCATGAAGGACTTCTCGACCGAGGCCAGCAAAGACCTGCTCGAGCAGCTTTCGCCGATGGCCGAGAAGGGCGGCACGCTCGTCGGGCAAGGGGCCATGGGCCTGGCGCGTGGCGCTGCTTCCGCCGCTGGCTTCATCGCCGAAGCCGTGATGGTCCCGGTCATCGCCTTTTTCGTGCTCACCGAGCTGCGCGACATCAAGGCCTACTGCGCCAACAGCCTGCCGATGCCGGTGCGCATGCTCAGCCGCCGCTACACGCCACTGGTCAACGAGGCGCTGTCGGGGCTCATCCGCGGCCAGCTCACCGTGGTCGCCTTTATGTCGGTGTTCTACGTCGTCGGGCTCAGCATCTCCGGCGTCCCGCTGGCCATCGGCGTCGGCATCATCGCCGGCATCGCCAACCTGGTGCCGTTCGCGTCGTCGTCAGTCGCCCTGGTGTTGTCGATCGCGTTCATCTTGCTGGAGCCCGGCGACGCCGACATCACCCGACCGCTGGTCGGCGCGCTCATCACCTGCGCGGTGGTGCAGGTGCTGGAGTCCTATGTGCTGACCCCGCGCATCGTCGGCGAAAAGGCTGGTTTGTCGCCGTTGGCGGCGCTGCTGGCGGTCTTGCTCGGCGGCAGCGCCGCGGGTCTTCTCGGCGTGATCTTCGCCCTGCCGGTGGCCGCGGTCGTGGCGCTGGTGATGCGCGAAGAGGTTCTGCATCGTCGCGCTGTCCTGCAGAATGATGCTGACGGGCTGCAGGGTGAAGAGCTGGCGGAGGTTCGATGAAGCGATCGCCTGTGATCCTGGCTCTGCTGATGACTGGCGTGCTCGCGGTGTCGCTTGGGGCCCGCGCCGAGCCGCGGAGCCCCGGTGTCCGCGACGACCCGTCGATCGCGTCGTTCATCTCGCTCAAGCGCGACGTCGAAGAGCTGCGCCAGGACCCCGAGAAAAAGAAGTTCCGCCACCACTACGAGAAGCTGATCGTGCGGCTGCAGGCCGTGGCCAACACCCACAAAGAAGGCACGCGCGCCGACGACTGCGCCTTTGTCGCCGCCCAGCTGCTTGAAGAGCTGGCCAGCGTCTCCGTCGTCTCCGCCGACAAAGACGCCGCCGTCGACGCCTACGCCTCGATGGCCGAGCGCTTCCCGAAGTCGAACCTCAAAGACGACGCCCTCGTCGCCGCCGCCCTCCTCACCGACGACGTCGTCCGCGGCCGCGGCTTCGTCGACGCCGTCACCGCCATGCCGGTGGC
>JBKJNL010000455.1:0-11776 GCA_046593615.1 Myxococcota bacterium
CGTCGCTACGTCGTGTTCTTCTCGACGCGACCGTCGGCGTGCTTGGCGAAGCGGCCGGCGTCGCGGGCGTGCACCGGATCGTTCTTCGGCCACGGCCAACCACCGAATTGCGTGCGCTGGTAGTCGTCAAAGGCCTGGGCGATCTCGGCCCGCGTGTTCATCACGAATGGACCGTGCTGGGCCACCGGCTCGCCGATCGGCCGGCCCTGCAGCACCAGCAACGAAGCGGTCTTTGAGCCGACGTTGTCGAGGTCGGCGACGGCGTCGGCGCGCACCTGGATCGCCTGGCCCACGCCTGCGGTTTGTCCCGCGATCGCGAGCTGGTCGCCGGCGTGGAAGTAGAGCACCCGCAGCGAGCCGGGCCTGGCCTGCGGCAACGCGAGCTTCGCGCCGGGCTGCAGGTTGATGGTCCAGATGGCGACGTCGGCGTCGCCGCGGGCCGCCCACGATTTCGGCGCCGGCGTCGGCGGCGTGGCGTCGTCGAAGCGGCCGGCGATGACGACGATTTCGGCGCCTGCGCGCTGCACCGTCGGGATCTCTTCGGACCACAGCATCTTGAAGTGCGGCTCGGCCATCTTGTCGGTGGCCGGCAGGTTCAACCAGATCTGAAAGAGGTCGAGCGGGTTGTCGGCGTCGGCGCGCAACAGCGGGAACATCTCGGCGTGCAACACGCCCTTGCCCGTCGTCAGCCACTGCACATCGCCGTCGCCGTAGCGGGCGGTGGCGCCCATCGAGTCGCTGTGATCGAGCAGGCCTTTGCGCACGACGGTCACGGTCTCGAAGCCGCGGTGCGGGTGCTGCGGAAAGCCGGGCACGACGTCGCCGTGGTACATGCGCCAGCCGTTTTTGCTGTCGAAGTCTTGCCCGATGTCGCGGCCGCGCAAGAGCGCCGCGGGCGGTCCCAGGTGCTCGTCGCCGGCGGGGTAGGCGTCGTCGTGGTGCATGCAGGCCAGGAACGGATCGAGGGTCGGCCACGGGAACCCGAGCGGCACAGTGCCCACCACCACGTCCTGCTCCGTCGTCGTGGCCGGTGCGTTCTGCTGCGCGGTCGTCGGCGGTGTCTGCTTGCTCGTGGTCGTCGTCGTCATGGCTACATCCTTGCGGCTCGCGGCCGCAGCTGCCCCACCGACGGCCAGGGCTGCCAGGCCGGTGAGCGTGTGACGTCGGGTCAAGGTCATAAGCGGACCATAGTCCGATTGACGCCGACGACAAGGGTCAACCGGGGCTGGCCGGAGTCAGGCCGGAGTCAGGCCGGAGTCAGGGCGCGGGGTTCAGCGCGAGCGGTTTCAGCCCAAGCGGGGGCAGCGGGCCCGGGCGCTGCACAAAGACGAAGCCGCAGCCGGCGGCGCGGGCGCCGGCGCCGTCGGCGTCGTCGCGGTCGCCGATGTGGACCATGTCGCCGACGCCGACGCCACAGCGCTCGGCGCAGCGCGCGAACAGCGCCGCGCCGGGCTTGAGCACGCCCTCGTCGTCGGCCGAGACCAGCGCGCTCCACGGCAGGTCGTGCAGACCGAGCGCCGCCAGCTTGGCCGCGACATGGCCGCGATCGCTGATGACCGCGATCTTCACGCCGTCGTCGACGAGCTGCTGCAGCACCGCGCGCACGCCGCTTCTGGGGCCGGTCGTTTCGAGCACGCGCGCCAGCCGCACGTTGAACAGCTCGTGCAGCAACGCTTTCGTCGTCGGCGCATCGCGCTCGAGCCGCTCGGCGGCGACGCGGGCTTCTTCGTCGAGCAGCGCCGCTCCAGTGGCGAAGCTGCGACCGCGCAGCTCTTCGCGCACCGCCCGACCGACCCGCAAGGTGCGCCACCGCGGGAAGCACGCGGCCAGCATGCGCAGCCTGGTCGGTCGCAGCTCGTAGAGCGTGCCGTCGAGGTCGAAGCTCACCGCGCGGATTCGAGCGGTCACGCCGCGCCTCCTCGCGGGCGGTCGGCATTCTCGCGGCGGCAAGGCAAGCCGCGGGCGACGTCGTCGGCGACGCCGAGGTCGACGAGCAGCGCGCCATCGCGCGACAGCAGGGGCAGCTTCACGTGGGCATCGGGAGCGCCGCCGTCGACGCGCCGACGGCGGGCCGCGACGAACGCGCCATCGGCGACGGCGGCAACGACGACGGGGCCGAGGCGCAGGCTCTTGCGTTTGGCGTCGTACTCTTCGTTGGCGGCGCACAAGGCGCGATCGAAGTCGGCGGCGAAGCCCGCGACGTCGGCGGCGCCTTCGACGGCGACGAGGTAGCCGGGCGCGTCGGGTCCGTCGCGGTAGAGCGGCGCCAGGCAGACGCCGGCGCCGGCGAACGAGACGGCGGCGAGGGCCTGGGCGACGTGGGCCTCGCCGAGCTTCTCGCCGGTGATCGAGGTCATCGTGCCTTCTTTGTGGCGGAACACCGCGAGCGGCGCGCGGCCCGCGAGGCCCGTGACCTCGACGACGTCGTGCATGCGGTAGCGGTAGAGCCCCGACGACGTCGTCACCACCACGCGGTAGCGCTCACCGGCGCGGGCCTCGTCGAGGAACACGGTGTCGCCGCCGTCGCTCTTGCCCTCGGGCAACAGCTCGACGACATGTCCGTGGGGCAAGAGCAGCGAGGCCGCGCTGTCGGCGTCGAGGGGTGCGCCGAAGCAGCCTTCGGAGGCGGCGTAGCCGTAGTCGAGGGTCGGCAAGACGCCGTAGCTCGCCACCAGGCGCTGCAGCCACCACGACGAGCTGCCGCCCTTCCAGGTCACGAGCCCGCACAGCGCGGGGAACGCGTCGCGCATGCGCGCTCTGCCGTGGGCCATGGCGCTGTCGCGCACGCGCCTGGCCGCCGCCGGATCTTTGCGCCAGGCCGCGCCCGGCAGGCCGCCGACGTCGACGCTGGCGACGGTGTCGGGCAGGAGTCCGCTGTCGAGCGACGCGGCCAGTTCTTCGGCGCGCGAGGCCAGCGTCTCGGCGAACAAATGCAGCGTCGAGGGGTTCACCGCCGAGGCCACGGTCACCCGCTCCTGCAGCGCGGCGCGCAAGGCCAGGAAATATCGGTCGGTGAAGCTCTCGACGCCGAACACGCTCGAGGGCACCGCGTCGATGGCGTTGTCGCCGTCGAAGCCGCCCAGCGCCACGGTGATCGAGCCGGCTTCGGCGTGCTTCGAGAGGCGCTCGATTCTGGGCGAGCGCAGGTTCAAGCGCTTGCCGCGCACGAGGCCGGGCATGGCCTGCAACATCGAGCGGTAGAGCACGCGGTTGGCGACGCGGCACTCGGCGACAAAGGCCGACGTCATCGGGATGAGCTTGCGGCGGCCCGTCGTCCCCGACGTCGTCGCGTAATAGATGGGCGCTTCGTCGACGAGGACGTTGTCTTCGCCCTGCACCATGCGCTCGACGAACGGCGCGACCTCGTCCCAGTCGACGAGGGGCACGCGGCGGCGCCAATCGTCGAGCGAGGTGATGCTCTCGAAGCCAAGGGCGCGGCCGCGCTCGGTGCGCGCGTTGCGCGTCGTGATCTCGAGCAGGCGCCGGGTCTGCGCGGCCCGCGGGTCGGCGCAGGCGGCACGCAGCTGTCGGGCGGTGCGCGAAAAAGCCAGGTTCGCCAACGAGCGGATGCCGTCGTCGGAGAACGAGGAGACGACGCTTTTGACCAGCCCCGCGAGCATGGGCGGCTTGTGCCCGTCGACGACGATCAGCGCCAGAGGGGCCTGGCGCCGAGCCTCACGCAGCCCCTGACCCAGCGCCTGACGCTGAGCCCGGTCACGCCCGGCTCTACAGCGAGCGGTAGCGGGCGATGAGCGCGTCGAGGCCGCCGCTGTCGAGGGCAAACGCCGGAATCGACGACGCCTTTGCCTTGCCGTCGGCGACCTTGACCTCGAGATCGCGGATGGTCTGACCGTTGTCCTTGATCTCGAGCGACTGCTTCACGAAGTCGTGCAAGCGATCGTCGTCGAGGTTGGCGACCTTGGTGAGCACATCCTGCGGGCTCTCGCCGGTGCGCGCCGCGATGGCCTTGATGCTGTGGCCGGCGCCAAAGAAGTCGTCGTTGACGTCGCGCAGCCGGTGCGAGGCTTTCTCGGCCTGCGACGACGACAGGCCGCCGCCTTCGAGGGCGCCCTGCAAGAACGACTGCGTCGACTTCTCGAGGCTCTCGGCAGGAGAGTCTTCAAAGATCTTGCGGCCGACGCCGATGCCCAGACCCACCAGCGCTCCGACGGCGCCGCCGATGGCGGTGCCGACGCCGGGCGCGATGCTGCCCGATGCTGCGCCGATGGCGGCTCCGGCGACGGCGCCGGCGAGGGGAGCGGCGGCGGCGACGGCGCCGAGCTCGTCGCCTTTTTTGAGCGCGTTCACCGTGTCGAACGTGCTCAAGGCGTAGCCGACGACCGGCAGGCCCTTGGAGAGCAGCTTGGGTGCTCCTTCGGCGAGGGCGATGCCGGCGACGCTGCCGCCGAGGCCGGCGGCGCCGACGACGGTGTTGACGGCTTCGCGCGCGGTGACGCCGTCGCGCAGGGCGAGGGCGCTCTGTCCGAGCGACACGGCGCCGAGTGAAGCGCCAAAGACCTTGAACGAGGTCTTGGTGGTGATGCTCTCGACGTCGTCGAGCCTGGCGGTCTTCTGGTCGGAGACGCCGCCGGCGATGCTGCGGGCGCTGCTGGCGATGGCCACGGCGAGCTGGTCGGGCGGCGTGCCGGGCTTCACCTTTTCGATGTCGTCGGCAAAGGCGTTGAAGTCACGCTTGGAGTCGGCGTCGGGCAGCACCTGGCCGGCGCCACGCAGGGCTTGCACGAGGCCGCGCGTGTCGCCTCTGGCCAGCGCTTCGCTCTGGGTCACGAGCACCGAGCGCTGCGCAGCGTCGACAAAGGCGTCGCGGCTCTTCTCGTCGCGGTTGGCGATCTCGCCCGCCGACTTCATGAACGTGGCCTCGCCCTTTCCTTCGCGCACGAGGGCGTCGCCGATGGCGCGGGCGCCGCCGTCGGTCTGGGCCAGGGCCGGCACCTGCTCGAGGGCGGCGCGTGACGTCGACGCCAGGTCACCACTGGCCCCGTGCTGTTGCGCGTAGCCAGCGCCGGCGAGGGCCTTGGTCAGCGCCGCGGCCTTTGCGTCGCGCTCGGCGTACTCGCCGTGTGACGACTTGAACTTGTCGACGCCGGCCTTCATCTGCTCGGGCGACAAGGTGCCCTGCCACTGCGCCGAGATGGCCCCGAGCTCGGCGTCTTTGCGGCCGGCTTTTTCGCTGGCCTCGCTGAACTCGCTCTTCAACTTGTCGAGGCCCTCGGCGGTGGCGTCGGCGACCTCGGTGGCCAGGCCTTTGTCGACGTTGCCGAGGTTTTGGGCGAGGGCCGCGCCGAGCAGTGCGCCGTGGCCGCCTTCGACGGCGCTCTGCACGCCGTCCATCAGCTCGCCCTGGTTGTCGCCGTGGCCGGCGAACAGCGCGGGAGCGGCCTGTGCGAGCGGTGCGGCAATGGCGTCGGCGCCGGCGGGGCCGGCGGCTTCGGCGGCGTCGGCGAGGTCGGCGACGGCTTTTTTGGTGTCGTCGCCCGACAGCTTGTCGAGGCCCTTGCCGATCTTCTCGAGGCTCGCCCCGCTCTGCTCGAGGATCAATTTGCGCTGCGCAGGATCCTTCACCGAGAGCACGGCCTCTTTGACGGCCTTGGTCGCCTCGAGCGCGGCCTGGCGTTTGTCGTCGTCGCTGCTGGCGCTCTCGACCTTGGCGGCGGCGGCCTCGATCTTCTTTGTGGCTTTGTCGACGGCGGCGGCGTCGGCGGCCTGACGGTCGCCGATGCCGCGGCGCGGACCATCGGCCGGGTTCGCTGACGTCGTCGACAGCCGGCGCGGATCGTCGACGCAGGCGCCCTGGGCGGCGAAGCGTTCGCGGGCCCCGCTGTTTTCGCCGACGTCGGCAGCGGCCTTTTGCTGGGCCTTCAGCGCGGCTTCGGCAGCGGCTTTTTGCGCGGCTTCGGCGGCGGCCTTTTTGGCGGCTTCGCGGGCCCGCTCGATCTCGCGCTGGCGCTCGGCTTCACGGGCCCGGCGAATCTGGTCGGCGCGGTCGTCACGGTTGATGCGGTTGGTCATGGCGTTCCCTGTTGGCGGTTGGTCGCCGTTTTCGTGCGTCGCAGCGCTCTGAATCGATATTCGCAATTTTCGCCGCCGGCGGTGGATCCGCCCTCGGTCATCCGGTGGATGCCTCCCTTCCGCCCGCTCCCGCGGTCGATCCGGGCGGTCGATCAGCGGGCGGGGTTGCCGCGGACAAACGAAGCAAACGCCGCCGGCAGCCCGGTGTCGAAGCGCAGCGGATGGCGCGTGCGCGGGTGCGGAAACGCGAGCAGCCGCGCGTGCAGCCCCAGCCGTCGATCGTCCCAGCGGGGGTGGCGGGCGAGCCCGCCGTAGCGGTCGTCGCCGAGCACGGGGTGGCCGCGCTCTTTGAGGTGCACGCGGATCTGGTTTCGCCGACCGGTCTCGAGCACCACGCGCAGCAGCGAGGCCCGATCGAGGCGGGCGACCACTTCGAAGCGGGTGACGGCTTCTTCGCCCTCGTCGTCGTTGCCGCTCGAGCGCCGCGTCAGCGAACGTTTTTCGGTGACCAGGCGGGAGGCGATGACGCCGTCGGTGTCGACGACGACGCCGGCGACGACGGCGTCGTAGGCGCGCTCGTGTTGATCCCAGTTCTGCATCAGGTGATCGCGGGCGGTGCGGCTCTTGGCGAACACCAGCAGCCCCGATGTCTCGCGGTCGAGGCGGTGCACGACGATGGCCTCTTTGGTGATGCGCGTGCTTTTCGACAGGTAGCGCGAGAGCTCATCGACCAGCGTGAAGCGCTCGCGCTTGGGCGTCGGCACGGTCAAGACGCCGGGGGCTTTGTCGACGACGACGATGTCGGCGTCTTCGTGCACCAGCGAAAAGGCACGGCTGGCGTGGCGCGATTTGCCGGTCACGGCGGGCCCGATGTTGGGCACGTCGTTCGGCCCGTCAGTTGGGCCGTCATTCGGCGGTTCATTCCGGTGTGCGCCCGAGGTGCTCGGTGATCATCAAGGCCATGCCGCCGACGTGCGAGGCCCGCTGCTGGGCGGTCCAGGGCTGCACGCGCACGCGCAGGCCGGGGTTCTCCTCGAGGAAGTGGGCGACGTCGTCGCGGCCGACAAAGAAGCCGCGGGCGTGGTCGACGACGGTGGCGCCGGCGGGCTGGGGCGCCAGCGCCAGCAGGGCGGCGATGTCGCCGATGAGGGCGTCGCTGTCGTCGGCCAGCGGATCGTGGCGCGCGCTGCCCTTGCCGATGGTGTCAACGTCGACGTTGCCGTCGAGCAGCAGCGGCAGGCGATCGGTGGGCATGCCGGCCGTGAGCAGGCGACCACCGGCGGCGACCTCGAACGGCACGAGCAGGGTCTCAAAGGCGTTCTTCTGCGTCGTCGTCATGCCCGAGAAGATCGAGGTGCGCTCGAGCAGGGCCCAGGCGTCCATGGCCCGCACGCGGTTGTGGCGTTCGACCATGGCCGGGATGTCGGTGCCGCGGCAGGCGCGCCGGGCGACGGCGCCGTCGATCGACAACAGGTCGAGGTCGGTCAAGGCAAAGACGTCGGCGTTGCGTGGCTGCTGCGAAAACACCGCCGACTCGCCGAGGTAGTCGCCGAGGCCATAGACCTTGAGCTCGCGGCCCTCGCGCTGCACCGAGGCCTTGCCGCCGGTGATGACGTAGAGCGTGTCGCCGTCGCTGCCTTCGCGGATGAGCTGCTCACCGGCCTTGAGGTGCAGCTCTCTGGCGTTGCCGATGAGCTCGGCGGCGCGGGCCAGGGGCAGGCGCGAGAACAGCCGCGTGCGCCCCAACAGCGAGACGTGCCGCAAGACCTTGAGCTCGGGCGGTGGCTCGACGGGCAGCTCGATGGTGGCCGCGCGGCCCGGCTCGGCGATGAGCAGGTCGGGGTGTTCCACGAGGCGCGCCGGCGTCACGTGCAGCACCCGCAGCCGGGCCTTGGTGTCGTCGTCGAGGGCCGTCAGGATCGACAGCGGGGTGTGCAGCGGCGGCACGCCGCTCTCGTGGAACACCAGGTCGTGCGACCAGTCAAAGTGGTTGAGTTGCTCGCGGCGCGCCGGGTCCATGAAGCCGGCCTTGTACATCTCGTCGATGACCGTGGGGTCGTTCAAGGTGTCGCCGGAGTAGTTGAAGCTCGCGCCCTCGTAGTGGGCCTCAAAGGCGATGGTCGGGATCGAGTGCAGCGTGAACCGGAAGATGAGCTTCGCGCCGTGAACGTCGACGGCTCGCCCCACCTGCACCGGCCTGAAGTCAAACAGCTTCGAGAGCTCGGCCTCGGGGATGCCTGACAGCGCCGACCACTTCCGCAGCCACGACGAAAAAACGATCGGCACCGTGAACAGCGTCGTGCGTCCGGCTTCGAGGGCCTTTTGCAACAGCCCCGAGTCGTGGTCGCCGTGCACGTGCGTGAGAATCAGCGTGTCGACCAGGCCGGCGTCGATGTCGGCGTCTCGCAAGATGCCCGTCGAGTGCACCGGCGGATCGACGAGCACGCCGCGGCCGCCGACCCAGAGGATGAACCCGGTGGTGCGCTCGCGCGGGTCGGGGTCGAAGCCGTGGCTGCGCCCGAGCACGGTGACGCCGAAGCGCGGTGGGGCAAACGGTGTGGCGTGGGCGTGGGCGGCGGCCAGCGCGCGCACCAGCTCGGGATCGATGGCGGTCATGACCCCGGTCTTTGACTTCGTCTCGGCGACCGCTTCGCGCAGCAGGTGAATCGGCGCGTTGTCGTCGACGCCCACGACGACGTCTTCGGTGCCGAGGGAATTCGCGGTCAGGCCCACGACGACGCAGTGGGCGACGCCAGAGACGACGTCTTCGATGCGGGCCGGCTGGCCGGGGGCAAAGGTGCGGAAGTCGATGGCGTCGTCGAGAGAGAGTTGGTCGCCGCTTGGGTAGTGGCCGCGGCGAAACCAGCGTTGCTCGCGCTGCAGGTTGGGGACGACGCGCCCGGGGGCGACGTCGGCGGAGAGGTCCTGCACGACGGGACCGAGCAGGCTCTCTTGCACGGCCACGCGGATGCGGGCCTCTTGATCGGCGGTGCCGACGACGATGAGCGGCCGCTTCTTGACGAAGAGGTTCCAGTAGATCGGGAACTCGAGGTCGGCGGTCGGCAGGCCGCGCCGCACGTCGACGAGGGTCCTGGGCAACACGATGATGCGGGGCACGCCATCTTTGCGCGTCAGCGTGTCCTTCAACGTCTCGGGCGGGGCGCCGAGCTGCAGGGCGCCCAGTGGCGTGCTCATCCACAGGCCGCCGCGGGGCAGCGCCGTGACCAGGCCCGTGACCGGGCCCGTGACCAGAGGCAACGGCGTCGTCGTCGCAGCGCCGGGAGCGAGAGTGACCATGCCTTGCGACCTTCGGGTTCCGGCGATCAGCCGGCGGTGACGACGGGGCCAGCGGTGGCCATCTCGCGGCGCGCCGTCAGGCACACCACCTGGGTGCTCTGTCCGAGGAACTGCAGCACGCGCACGAACAGCGCCGACTTCTCGACGGGGAAGAGATCAAAGACGCGGTCAAAGACGACCGGCATGCGCTCTTTCTTGGCAAAGGCCTCGACGGTGGCCAGGCGCAGGGCCAGGGCAATCAGGTCGCGGTCCTCGGGCGAGAGCCCGCCAAACGGCTTCTCCAGCGACGACGCGGGCTCAAAGACGAGCACCTCGGCCTTGCCGCCGAAGCGCACCTCGGTAAAGCGGCGATCGGTCAATGCCTGGGCCATCTGGCTGGCCCGCGGGCCCAACCGGGCCATGGTGTCGTCGAGGTTGGCCAACAGCACGTCCGAGGCCAGCCGCACGATGCGCTGGCCGACGTCGTAGGCCAGCGGCGCCTCCGACGACGCCGATCCCGACGCTGCCGAAGATGACGACGACAAAAACGACGACGACGGGCCCAGCAAATCGTCCAGCGACGGCTTGGGCTGTTCTTCGTCGCCGCCGCCGCGCAGCACGTCTTCGATTTCGTCTTTTTCTCGCAGCAGCTCGGAGCTCGCCGGCCCGTAGTCACGCGCCGACGTCTGCAGCTTGTCTTCGAGCTCGCGGATGCGGGCCTGCACCTGGGACTGCTCGGCCTGCACGGTGAGCAGGTCGCCGCTCTGCTGGGCTTGATCGCGCTGCTCGACGACACCGCCGCGGCGTTGGCGCAGCTCTTCGCGCTTCACCCAATGCTCTTCGACCTCGGGCAGCTGCTCTCGCTTGAGCTGGGCGCGCTGCAGCAGCCGCACGATCTGCTCCTTGTCGATGGCAAAGCGGCCTTCGATGACCTTCTTCTCGGCGTCGAGCCGAGCCAGCTTCAAGCGGATCGAGGCGCCTTCTTCGAGGCCGTTCAGCAAGCGGATGCCGCCAAAGACCGCGGCGCCAAAGGCCGGGATGTCGAGCAACGCCAGCCAGCGCAGGCCGTCGTTCATGAAGCCGCCGACGACGGCGAGGACGATGGCCGCGACGCCGCCGGCGATGCCGAATTTCACGAGCGGGTCTTGCATCGCGGCTTGCATCGGGCGGGGGCCGCCGCGCCGCTGGATGCCCGAGACCTCGTCGGAGAGGTGGCCGGCGGCCTCGATGACGCGCTCGCGTTCGCTGGCGAGGCGTCGCAGGTCGGCTTCGCGGTCGGTCTCGGCCATCGAGGCGCTGTGTGACTGCTCCAGGAAATCGGCCGGCAGCGGATCGAGGTAGGCGTAGCGCTGCAGCTGCTCATCGAGGCCGGTCACCTGCCGGTTGAGCTCGACGAGAGGCTTCAGGCGCGACTCCATTTCGAACATGCGCTTCTGCAGGCCGTCGACCTCGAATTCGATGTTGGTGACGGCGTCGGCGGCGGCGGTGGCTTCGTTTATCTCGGCCAGGCGCGCGCGCAGCATGCTCTCGGGCTGGCCGCTCCAACGCGAGCGCGGCCGTTTCTCGGCGTCACCAAAGCCCGGCGGCAGGGGCTTGCCCTCGCTGCGCGAGGGCGGCGCGTCACCGAAGCCCGGCGGCAGCGGCTTGCCCGACGACGAAAACCCCGGCGTCGACGACGGCGCCTTTGGGTTCTTGCCGGATTTGTCGGCGGCGACGACGAGGTCTTTGCGGCGGGAGGGCAGGTCGTCGGTGAACGCAAAGAAGAGCTCTTGCAGCGCGTCTTGCTGCGGGAAGCCCACCGTCGCCGTCAACGCCTGGAGGATCTCGGCCTGGGTGCTGGTGATGACGTCCCATTTGTCGCCGTTTTGCAGCTGCAGCGCGCGCCGGCCCGAGGCCAGGTCCCACAGCACGCGGTAGCGGCGTTGATCGCGGCCGACGACGACGACGCCGGCGCGACCCTGGGCCCCGGCTTCACCGGGCAGCACCGCGTTCGCGATCTGGCCATCGGTGATGCCCGCCAGCAGCTCGTAGGCGGCGCGGGCCACCAGCTGCTCGCGGTCGCCGGCGGGGACAACGCAGACGCCGTTGCCAAACGCCCAGCGCGACAGCTGGGGCGACCCCTTCACGCCTTGCAGAACGACCTCGACGAGCTCCATGTCACACCTTCCGGGTCGAGGGGTCGAAGCCGGTCACGTCACCCGGGGAGCCCTGGAGCGGCACAGCAGGGGCCACTGGCCGCGGCGGAACGCTCCAGGCCTCGGGCGGCAGGTCGCCAGTCACGACGGGGAGGTCGCCGGTCACCACGGGCAGGTCGTCGTCATCATCGCCGACGCTGACGCCGACGGCGAGGGCGCCGCCGATGACGGGCAGGTCGTCGTCGTCGTCTTCGGGTGCGCCGATCCAGGCTGGCTTCTCCGGCTCGGGCCTGACCGACGGCCTGGAGGGCGGCAGAGATGGCGGCGAGGAGTGG
>JBKJNL010000543.1:0-9083 GCA_046593615.1 Myxococcota bacterium
CGTGACGCTGCCGCAGCGGCCCGGCATTCGATCGTTGAACCTCGCCCAGTGCGCCGCCGTCGTCGTCTTTGAAGCCGTGCGGCAGCAGACCCGCTGACGTTGACGCTCTACGTCGACGCTGGCCGTCGCGCGCCGACCCACGCTACGGCGCTCTGGGCCGCCCGCGCGCGCCGCGCGCCAGCGAAGCGCCGAGCTCTTCGTCGACCGCGCAGCGTTCGAAGTCGGCAGCCTCAAGCAGCTGTGTGAAGCCGGCGCGCGTCTCGTCCGCGGCGGGCCGCGGCACCCAGCCGCCACCGGCCCAGTCGAGCACGGCGTGCCAACGAACAAGATCGTCGTCGATGGCCACGAGCGCGGCGGTGCCGCTTGGCGTCTTTTTCCAGGTCCAGAAGCAGTGGCCGACGAGGTCGAATTCGTCGTCGCGGTAGATGTCGACCGTGCTGTCGTGGGACTCAGCCGAGTTCTCTCCGAACTCGCCGTTCCACATCGGCACGTCGTGGGCGCGCGCGAGGTCGGCGTAGCGGGCGACCTCGTCGCGGCGTGAGTCGCCGACCCAGCTGTACTGGTGGAAGCTGTAGGCCTGATTCGTCGTCAGGCGCCGTGAGAAGGGTGCGAAGTCGGTGGCGAAGCCGGCGCCCTCGACGACGATCAGGTGGCGCGTGTCGACCTCGTGGATAGCGGTGGCGATCTCGGCATAGGCGTCGAACAGGGCTTCGTTCGACGGCGCCGCCGGCTCGTTGAGCAGGTCGTAGCCGGCGATGACGTCGCGGTCGGCATAGCGCGCCGCAACGGCCCGCCAGATGGCGGCGGTGCGGGCCACGCCCTCGTCGAGGTCCCAGAGCTTTTGATCATCGGGGTCGGCCATGTAGGCCCACGACTGCCCACCGGGCGCGGCGTGCAGGTCGAGGACGACGCGGACGCCGTGGCCGTCGCACCATTCAAGCAGCCGGTCGAGCACGGCGAAGCGCGCCTGGTCGACGCCGTCTTCGAGGACGTTGCCGTCGCCTTCGAGGAGCGTGTGGTTGAACGGCACGCGCACGACGTTGAAGCCGAGACCGGCAATGGCGGCGATGTCGCTCTCGCCGATGAAGCCGTCGTGGACGTCGGCGGCAAAGGCGTCGACGTCGTCGTCGCCGACCAGCTCACCGAGCCGTCGCCGCAAGTCGCCTTCGCCCTGCGGGCCGCCGCCCCAGATCCACGACTCCCACAACAGCCAACCGCCGAGGTTGACGCCGACCAGGCGCACGTCGTCGCCGTCGGCGTCTTCGAGGTGGCCACCGACTGCGTGGACGAACGGGTTCTCGTCCGCGGGCACGCCGCCGATCAGCGCCTCGCCATCGAACGCATCGGGAGCGCAGGCGCCGGGAATGAGCACGACCAGGACCAGGAGCAGGAAAGCGCGCACGCCGCCAAGTTAGCGCGCGAAACGCGCCGGCGCTTTTCCCGCGAAAGCTCGACGGCCATCCCCGTGTCTGTCAGCCTTCTGGCAAGATTCAGCGGCGTCGACGCTCGGGAGCACAATGAAACGGCAGACCCGCTTGCTGGCCCTCACCGAGCACTTGCGCGGGCGCAAGACGGGCGTGACCGCTGAGTCCCTCGCCGAGCGTTTTGGCGTCAGCCTGCGCACGATGTACCGCGACCTCGACACGCTGCAGGAGGCGTCGCTGCCCCTCAAGGCCGAGCGCGGTCGCGGCGGCGGCTATGCGTTCGACAAGAGCTACTTCCTGCCGCCCATCGCGTTGTCGGCGCGCGAGGCGGCGCTGCTGGTGGCCCTTGCCGAGCACGCGCTGTCGATGCGTCTCGTGCCGTTCACAGAGACGACGTCGTCGGCGCTCGACAAGCTGCGGGCGGCGCTGTCGTCGTCGGCCCAGCGCGAGTTGCTGGATCACATGAAGACGCTGCGCTTCACGGGCATCCCGGCGCTCCCCGCGCGCGAGCCGGTGCGCAAGATCCTCGAGCAGGCCTTTTTCGAGCACGCCATCGTCGACCTCACCTACGAGACCGCCCGCGGCGAGGCCCGCGACGGCTTCCTGCGTCGTCGTCGGGTGCGCCTGCGCAACGTGGTGATGGAGGGCTCGCTGACGCTCTTGAACGTCACCGACGTCGACGATGGCGCCGAGCGTCAGCTGCGGCTCGATCGACTGCAGAGCGCCACCATCGTCGAAGGTGGAGTGCCGTGATCCATCCGGGTTGCATGCGGTGCAGACCGCGCGCGTGCGGTGCCTGCGGGTCGGGGGTGGCGTCCGACCGACGACGGCAACGACGACGCGGCACCGCCAGCGACCCGGGATAGAAACGGCGTCGCGCGTTTTGTCCGCCTCGACGATCGGCGCGGCGTCTGGCAAATCTCGGCGATGTTCAGCGCCGATCAGCGTCGACAACCAGAGGCGCCGAAGGAGCGGGAGACGCGCTCGCTGGCCGTCACCGAGCACGAGAGCGGGCCACCCACATGACACCCGCAGGAGCGACGCCGGTGCCCACAGAAAACGGCGTCTTCATGCTGAACCGCATGGTCATGGGGGTCGCGGCCCAGGTGAAGCGGTTCGCCCACGCCATGTCCGGCCTCGAGCCCCAGGAGGTCGACGACGCGGAGACGCTCCGCGGGAAGCAGCCGGCGATGTTGTTCGTCGGCTGGCGGCACATCTGCCCCGACCTCCGCGTGCGCATGGGCACCGATGTCGTGCTCGAGGCCGCCCGCGTTGCACGGCCCGACCTGCTCGTGTTCGTGGTCCCCGATCACTTCGCGCCCGATCGCTACACGCGCGAGCGCGAGACCTTTGGCGAAGTCATCGCTGCCGTCTGTGGCGTCTGGGTGCTCGAGGTCGCCGAGCTGCGTTCGCTCGGCGTCGAGCGTGCCGTTCAGCGCGCGCGCGACAACGTGCTGCTCGCCGAGCGCCAACCGCGACAGGTCCGGGCCCTGCTCGGCGACAGCGGGCGTCGGCCAGGCGGGCCCTGATCGACGACGGCATGGTCAGAGGAGTGGCCGGAGCGGTCGTCGGCGCGGTGGCATGATCGTCGACAGGCACGGCGGTCGATGCGGCGTTCTTTGCGGGCCAGCGTCAGCCGCGGATTTTCTTCAGCACGCCCTCGCGCACCTCGACGAACCAGCCGACGTCGGCGGCGCGGCCGGGGTCGGTGTCGAGCTTGCCGGCGCGGGCGCGGGCGATGGCGGCTTCGAGGCCGGCGACGAGGCCGGCGGGCCACTTTTTTTCGACGTCGCGGTCGGTGACCTTGCGCTTCTCGTCATCGGGCCAGTCGACGACGACGAAGCCGTCGTCTTCGAGCTGCCGCTGGAACTGCGCGACGTGCATGAAGCCCGCGGCGATCAGCGCCCGCTTCGTCGACGGCAGCTCGGCCTTGACCTGCTGGTACATGCGGTCTTGCCGGCCCTGCCAGCCGCCGTCCCAGCCGGAGTCGACGCCGTGGACGTGCAAGCCCGCCTCTTTGGCGGTGTAGGCGATGAAGGGCATCTCGACCGGGCCCTCGCCCCAGCGGCCCTCGTCGACGGCGTCTTTCATCATCTCGATGAACACGCTGTCGAGCTGCAGACCGGTGACCGCCGCTTTCACATGCCAGATGGAGTAGGCGGGGTCTTCGTAGTGGTATTGATGGGTCGTGCCCAGCAGATACACAGTCTGGTTGGTCGTCGGATTCTTCAGCTGTAACAGTTGCTGGGTTCGCACCTTGTCGGGCCGGATCTTGAACTGCAGAAACGTCAAGAGCGGCCGCACGGGGATGCGGCCGCTCCAGGCGCCGGCGACAAAGCCGGCGAGGCCGACGAGGACGACACCCAACAGGACGCGGCGTCGTCGGCTCATTGGCGTGCTCTTCAGCCCGCGGCGGGGGCAGGCGTCGGCGCTGCGGGAGGCGGCACCGCGGGGTCGGCGGGCTTGGCGTCGGCCGGCGGGGGGGGGGGCGGCGGCGGGTTCTTCGCTTTCTCGGCGGCCTCCTGATCGGCCTGCTCCTTTTCGGCGGCCTTCATCTGCTCCATGGCGCGGGCGGCGGCCTCCTTCGACTTCATCTCATTTTCGATGGCAGAGCATTCGTTCTTCATCGAATCTTTGTCGTCGAGCTTGGCGCCTTTGGCGTCTTTGTACTTGCCGCACCAGGCCAGGGCTTCTGTCGCATTGTTGAGCTGCAACTTGTAGATCATGGCGATCTCGCCGATGGCCTCGGTGGCCTTGGGGTCGATGTCGAGGGCGCGCTGCAGCTGGCTGATGACCTCGGGGGCCTTCTTGGCCTGGTCATCGGGGGGCAGGGCGCCGGACACGCCCGAGAGCGCCAGGCCGTAGCCGAGGTTGGCCTCGGGGTGCTTGGGCTCGAGCTTCATGGCGTCGGCGAAGTGCTTGGCCGCGTTGTTGTAGTCGCGGTAGCGCAGGGCGATCGACGCGATGTTGAGGTGGGCGGCGAGGTTGTTCGGGTCGACCTCGACGGCCTTGTAGAAGAACGACATCGCTTCGGGGTAGCGCTTCTTCTTGATGCGGATCATGCCCTGGTTGTTGAACAGGGCCGCATCCTTGGGGCTCAGCTTGAGCGAGTTGATGGCGATGGTCTCGGCCAGGTCATATTTACCCTGATCGAAATACACCAGGCTCAGGTTTTTCAATGCATCAGCGTTCTTCGGGTCCCGCGACAGCAGCGTCGTGCACGCCTTGATGGCGTCGTCGTAGGACTTGTTGAGCCGGTACATCGTAATCAGGTTGTTCAGCAGCTCGGGGTCAGGCGCCTGCCCTTTTTCCTTCTGCTTCGCGATCTCTTTTTCATACAGCGCGATGCCGGCGTCGTAGTTGCCCTGCTCCTTGTGCAGCAGGCCGAGCAGCAGCGTCACCTCGCGGGAGTCGGGCTGGGTCTTCTGCAGGTCGGTGAGGATCGCCTTTGCGCCGTCGAGCTCGCCGAGCTTCAGCTGGGCCTGGGCCATGCCGACCTTGGCGTCGACGTTGCCCGGCTCCTTCTTGAGCACGGCGTCGAACTTCGCCTTTGCGTCGGTGGCCCGGCCTTCTTTCAACAGCTTGGTGCCGTCGGCGACGAGCGCGGCCGACGAGTCCGCCGCCTTTGCCGTCTTGGGCGCTTCGCTTGGCTTTGCGACCTCGACCGGCTTCTCGACCTTTTCCGGCGTGGAGGCGCAGCCCTGCAGCAAGACGGCCTGCAGCGCGACGGCCGAGAGGCTGGAGGCGATGACGAGAGAGTGGAGGTTGTTGGCGGGGAGGCGCGCTGCGCGCCGGACTGCCGAGAAGAACGTGCTCATGTTTATTCTCTCTTCGTTCAGCGCGACGCGGTCTTGGAGTTGTCAGCCGAGGGGTAGAAAGAGAGCTCATAGACCCGGCCGAACTTGGCGGGCTTGAACTTCTTCAGCTTCTCCTCGATCTCGATTGTGTATGGGCTGTAGATGCCGAGCTCAAAGGCCTTTTGCAGGGCCAGCTCGAGGGCCTGGATGCTCTCTTCTTCGACCGGGAACGCGATGTTCTCGAGCTCGGTCATGAACAGGTCGGTGGCCTCGGGGTTGTCGCGCAGCGCGGCGGGCACGGGGGCCGAGCGCAGCGTGCCGACGTAGTCGAGCAGGGCGTCGGCGGCGCGGCTGAGGCCGGCGATGCCCCACTCGCCGTTGCCGTAGGAGAGGACGTCGACATACTTCTTGGCGATGACGTCGCGCTGCTTCTTCTTCTCGTCGAGGGCGCTCTTCACGAGCTGCATCGCCTTTTTGCCCGACGCGCCGGCCTTGGCTTCGATCTGGATGTTCTTGTACGCCTGGAACTCGCGCTCGAGGATGTGGAAGGCACAGTAGCCGCCCGCCTGCTGGCCGGTTTCACTGCTGCGTACCTTCTCGTCGACCTTTTTCCAGTTGGTGATGATGCCGTCGCACAGCTCGAGCATGTCCTTGTCACGACCGGCCTTTTGCAGGGCCACCGCGGTCTTGTAGCGCGACGACATCACCTGCAGCGGCGTCGCGCCCTTGCCGGCGTACTGCTTCTCGAAGTCGCCATACATGGCGCTGGCGCGCTTCCAGTCTTCCTGGTCTTCGTAGACCGCGGCCATGCGCAGATAGACATCGGGGATATCCTTCTGCTTCGGGAAATCCTTGATGTAACGGGCGAACATGTTCACCGCGTTCTTCGTGTCACCGAGACCGAGGTAGAAGATGCCAGCGTTGTAGATGGCGTCGGGCGACTTCGGGTTGTCTTTGTATTTGTCGGCGAAGCGCACGTAGCTCTCGGCCGCCTTTGGATAGTTGGCGACCTTCTCATGGTAGGCGGCCAGGTTGAGGATGGTCGTCTCCTCGAGCTTGTTCTTGAGGTTGTCGCCGGCGCTGATTTCCTTGCCGTACTGCTTGAGCAGCTGGTCGGAGGTGGCGATGGCGAGGTCGACCTGGTCTTGCGTCGCGTACAGCTGCTGCGCGTTGTAGAGCGCGATGGGCGCGAATTCCGACGCCGGAAACTCCTTGATGAAGCTCTCGAAGCGGTTGGCGGCCTCGAGGGAAAGCCTCGTCTGCTCGGCGCCGGTGGCGGTGGCCGAGGCGGCGCGCACGGCGTCGACGTTCTTGAAGGTCGAGCCCTCCATGAAGCGGTTCACCAGCTTGGCGAACTTGTCCTCCTTCATGAGCGCGTCCTTCTTGGCGAAGTCGCGCGACCACTTCTCGAGGGCGGCGTAGTTCTCGCGGGCGTCGTAGCTGTCGAGGATCTGGTCGGCGCCCTTGCGCGCGGCTTCGCTCTCGGGCCAGCGATCGATCAGCTCACCGAAGCGCTTGGCGGCTTCGTCGAAGTGATAATAGGACTGGTAGATGTAGGCCGACTTGAACTTGACGTTGATGAGCTCTTCTTTAAGCTTGGTGTCTTTATCAGAGTCTTTGTCGGGCACGACGGCGACATAGGCGTCGCAGGCGTTCGACAGCGAAATCTCGTCCTCGGGGATCTTCTTGGGCTCGTAGGAAGCCTTTTTCGACTTGTCGAGGTTCTCGAGGATCTTCGTCTCTTTCTTGATCTCGCCCTGCTTCTTGGGCGTGCACTTTTTGCCCTTTTTGATGTCGTCTTCGGTGCACTCGTTCTCGACGGTCATGACGCCGTTCTTGAACTGGGTGGCGGGCACCTTGGCGACGATCTTCTCCCAGGCGAGCACGGCGTTGTAGGCGCAGACGCGGGTGTATTCGCCCTTGGCCTCGCGCTTGACGACGGCGTCGTACTGGCTGGCGGCGTCGCGCCAACGACCAAGATCCCAGAGGAGCTCGGCGTAGAAGAAGTTCAAGCGATAGGCATTCTCAGAATCCGGGAAGGCCTGCAGATACTGGGAGTAGATGTCAGCGGCGGTTTCGTAGTCGTCGACCTTTTTGAACTTCTGCGCGAAGCGATGGTAGTCCGTGACCAGCTCGCGCATGCGGTTCTCGGCCACGGTGCGGGCCCGGTCGACGAGGGCGGCGTTGGTCTCGTTCTTCCGCCACCAGGCGCTGCCCGGGCGGTAGAGCTCGACGAGGCGGGTGACCTCTTTGCGGACGGCGGGGCGGTCGCCGAGGTTCGAGTAGGCGAGCACGACGGCGGACTGGTAGTCGGGCGCGGTGGGGCTGTCGGGGTCGAGGTTGATGAGCATGCGCAGCGTGTCGACCTCGAGGGCGTGCTTGCCCTGCTCGCGGTAGACGGCGGCCAGCTTGCCCGACAGGCGGTAGGCCTCGGGAGCGCCGGCCTCTTTCTTCAGGTAGTCGTAGGCGTCTTTGGTGGCGTCGAGGTGCGAGTAGGTCAGCACCATGTCGTTGAGCGCTTCGCGCTTGAGGTTGATGCCCTTGCCCTTTTGTCCGTCGGGGTTGGCCTTGTTCTCTTCGGTGACGACGGCCTTGAACTTGGTGAGGGCCTTGTCGAACTCCTGGGCGTTGTAGTCACACCAGGCCAGCTTGTAGCGGGCGTAGTTGTAGACAGACATGCGCTTGTCTTCGATGCCTTTGTCGTATGCTTTTTGGTAGGCCTTGGTCGCCTTTGTCAGGTCATTGGCCTTGAAGTAGTGCTCGCCGAGGGCCAGGTAGGCGTCGGAGACATACTCGCTCTTGGGGTACTGGCGGATGAGCTGTGAGTAGTTGTCGATGGCCTCTTTGGTCTTGCCAGCTTCGTACTGGTTGAAGGCCATGATGTAGAGGACTTCATCGAGTCGCGGATAGTTCGGGAACTTGTCGAGGATGATGGCGTAGTTCGCCAGCGCCTGCTTCTTGTAGGCGTCGCTCTCATTGAGGAACGTCGTCAGCTGGGGCTCTTTGCCGCCGCGGCCGTTGTCGACCCACTTCTGATAGGACTCGTCGAAGTCTTTGAATTCTTTTTGATAGATGTACTTCGACTTGGCCCAATAGATTTCGGCCAGGCGAAACACCAGCTCGCCGCGGCGTTCGTCGTCGGGCTTGAGCTTGCCGAGCAGCGTCTTGATTTCGCCGATGGTCTCGTCGCGCTTCTTTTCGGCGGCCTTTGAGTTCTCAAAGGCTTTTTCAGAGAACGCTTCGCGCTGGATGGTCGCCGGGCCGGTGGTTCGGAGCTCCTCTTTGGGCGGCTCCTTCTTGCCGTCGGCGCCCTTCTTTTCATCGGACGCGGCGTCGGCCTTTTTGTCGCCGGACTTCTTTTCGTCTTTTTTCTTCTTCTTGGCCGCGGCCGACGCCGACGTGAACGAGACGCCCCCGCCTCCCGTCAACACATCGGGCGTGACGTCGACGGAAGCGATGGTGAAACCAAGTCCAAGGGCGACAGCGAAGCGAAGGACGGGCTTCGTCATGTGAGAGCGGCTCCAGCGGCGAGGCGGCCTGTTGCCCGACCGGCCCTGAAGCGGGTCGTGCGGGATCGGGCCAGCGTCAAGAGAGGCGGGTCACGCCGGCCGTACGTCGTCTGACCTCCCCGGGCAACCCGGATCCGCGGCCGTGTCGTCGTCGTGACCGGGTGTAGGACAAGCGACCACCTCGCCGCTCGTTCATCGCCACCAGCGCGTCGGCCGTGGTTGACGACGCCGGCGACCTTGAAGAACCGGTGGAGTGTCACCTGCCCGGGCAGTACGGTCGCCGGCGTGCGACGCCGTGTGCTCCCGCTGTTGTTGTCGTGGTCGTCGTCGTTGACGCTGGCGTTGCCAGCGAC
>JBKJNL010000566.1:0-3208 GCA_046593615.1 Myxococcota bacterium
CGCCGCCTGCGCCGTCGACGACGTCCGCCAGCAAGAGCTGCTGGTGGGCACGCCGAGCCACATGGCCCCCGAGCGCTTCGACGTCCCGCGGGCCACGCCCGAGAGCGACGTCTACGCAGTCGGCGTCGTCTTGCACCAGCTGCTCACCGGCGTGCTGCCGTTCATCGCCGATGACGTCGGCGGCCTGGCGCGCCTGCACCAGTCGATGAAGCCGCCGGCGCCGTCTGCGACCGTTCCCGATCTGCCCGCCGGCGTCGACGACACCGTCGCCCGGCTGTTGCGCAAGAGCCCGGTCGAGCGGCCGTCGGCGTACGAGGCGGCGGTGATGCTGCGGCTCATCGCGCGCTCGCAGCTCGACAAAGAGAAGCGCGCGCGACCCAGGCCCTGAGCCCGCAACGACCGCAACGACCGCAACGATCAAGACGCCCACAACGAACGAGGCCCCGTGAGGGGCCGCGTGGTCACAGGCTCACAGGCTCACAGGCTCGTGCGCGAGCTCAAGTGATCCGTCGTCAGCGTTCAAGGGCAGGCCATGAACGCGCCGCTGACGAAGCCGCGCAGGCCGCCCTGCTGCACCTCGTGCCAGGCCGCCGTCCCCGAGAAGCGCTCGCCCTGCACGGTGTCGAGGCGGTCGACGACCGCGCCGCTCGCAAGCTGGCCGCGGCGGGCGCTGCCGGAGTCGGGCGCGGCCCGCACGTCGACGGACGCGTCGTCGTCGGTGGCGACCTGCAAGCGGCGGCACACCGGCGTCACGCGGATGGCGTCGAACACGAGCTTGCGCTCGAGGCCCGCGCGCTCACCGGTGTTGTCGCCGAGGAACACGCGCTGCTCGTCGCCGCGGGCGAACTTGAAGTCGCCCAGCAGGTGCCAGCCCTTCTTCGCGGTCTGGTCGATGTCGACGGCGTTGACGACGCCGTCGTGGCGCACGCGGTAGTGGGCCTGCCTGGATTCGGCGACGTCGGCGTCGACAAAGGCCTCGACGCGGTAGGTGCCGGCGCGGGCCATGTCGAGGCGCCAGGTGACGGAGTTGTCGGCGTCGGCGCCGGCATTGGCGTGGGTCCAGACGAGGTCCTGGCCGAAGCCCTGGCCTTCGGTGGCGTGCAGCCAGCGGGCGTCGCCGCCGAGGTCGAAGCAGGCGTTGTCGTCGTCGATGGTGCCGCCGGTGATCGACAGCTTGCCGCAGCTGGTTCCGCCGCCAGACGTGTTGGCGCCGCCGGGGTTGGCGCCGCCGGATGTGTTCGCCTTTGCGTGGGCCCAGCCGGCCGGGACCCAGCTGCCCCAGCGGGCGCCGATGCGGCCATTGGCGAACGGCAGGCGGGCCTTGCCGTTTCCGTTGCTGACGTTTTGCTCGATGACGTCGACGAAGCCGCCGCCGACGGCGGTGACGAGCGCGACGTGGCCCCACGGGCCGACCTCCCAGACCACCATGTCGCCGGGCACGGGCGGGTGGGCAGCGTCGCCGTTGCGAAAGACGCTGACGGTGTCGCGCGGTGCGCCGTTCAAGAGGTCGCGGGCGTTGCCGTACCAGCGCAGGTTCCACTTGCTCTTGAAGTGGCGCATGACGAGCTCGACGCACTGGTACTGCAAGCCGCCGGCGATGCCGCCGGTGCCAGCGCAGGCGGTGCCCGAGCCGGTGTAGCTGCCGTTGGACTTCGCGGCGGTGCCGTCAAAGGTCTGCAAGGTGGTGCCGCAGGCGGGCATCAGGGCCTGCTCTTCTTCGCCCGACGGGTTCACGATCGCGTCGGTCTCGAGCAGCTCTTGCCTCGCGAGATCGTTTTCGCAGCCCACGGCACCGAGCAGCGCCAGCGTCGCCAGGCAGCGGACCAGTGGGGCAAGGGCAGCGGGCGCGCGGTGCATGGGGACCTCCGTGGGTGGCGACTGCAGGGAGTGTCGGCGACGTCGGCGCGTGGTTCGCGGGTCCGCTGGTGTCTTGTGGTGTCCTCGACGTGTCGGATCTGACGTCCCAGCGCCGACGCGGGCCACGGCATCGGTCAACGATCCGATGGGTGGATGTGCGCCTTGACGACGTCGACGTGCAGGGCACGGTCTGCTCGTCGTGGCTCACGCCGATCGCCTCGTGCACAGTCGTCGTGCACACTCGTCTGGCACGTCGCCTGCTGAACGCGCCGAGGTTTCGCTTCGTCCGGAGGGTTCTGTGCACAAGCTGACGTCGTCGGGGTTCCTGGTTCTTGCTTCGGTCGTCGGCGCCACCACCGCCTGCCCGGGCAGCGCGGGCGTCACCGCCGAGGCGACCACGACGTCGCAGGCGATCATCAACGGCGACGTGTGCGCCGCCGACGTCGAGCCGACCGCCGTGGCCCTGCTCATCGACGGCACCGCCGACTGCCAGGGCCAGGGCGCCTTTGACTTCACCGCCGTGCAGTGCACCGGCACGCTCATCGCCCCCGACGTGGTGCTGCTGGCCGCCCATTGCGTCGACCCCGAAGTCTTTACGGTCTCGACCTTTGGCTTCTGCACATTGACGCGCGCCGACTTCTACGTCTCGACCGAGGCCGACCTCGCCCGCTTCGCCACCGCCGCCGAAGACCCCAACGCCCCGCCGCTGCCGATCCCCGAGAGCGCCATCCCCGCGCGCGAAGCCTTTTTCGATCCTGAATTCGACATCAACGGCCTCAGCGCCACCGGCACCGCGGGCGCCTTTGAGCACGACGTCGCCCTGTTGTTCCTCGACGTGGTCATCGACGGCGTGCAGCCCGAGATCGTCATCACCAAAGAAGAAGCCACCCAGCTCGCCGCCGGCACCGCCGTCACCATCGCCGGCTGGGGACAGCAGGTCGCCACCGCCCAGGGCGAGTCGCCGCCCGACGGCAGCGTCGGCATCAAGGCCTGCGGCAGCTCGACCATCGACGAGCTCGGCCCCTCGCTGCTGCAGGTCGGCGCCGACCCGAGCGCGACACGCAAGTGCCACGGCGACTCCGGCGGACCGACCTACACCGAGGTCGCGTCGTCGTCGTCGACCAAGCGCCGCGTCATCGGCATCACCAGCCGCGCCTACGATCAAGAAGATTGCGCCAAGGGCGGCGTCGACACCCGCGTCGACGCCTACGTCGAGCTCCTCAACGAGGCGATGACGGCCCGCTGCGCCGACGGCACCCGCGTGTGGTGCGACGTGCCCGGCTTGATCCCGGCCGCGTTCTTCGACGTCGACGAAGGCAATGACGACGACAACGACAACGAAGACGACGAC
>JBKJNL010000609.1:0-4010 GCA_046593615.1 Myxococcota bacterium
CAACGGCGCGCTGCTGCTCGGCTTCGTCGGCGCGCCGTTGAACGCCAGGTAGGCGAGCATGCTGCCGTTGAAGGCCACGTTCAGCAGGTCGGTGACGAAGTCGACGCCGTTGCGCACGCCGCCCGTCAGCAAGATGCCCACCTGGTAGGCGACAAACAGCGGCATGACGGCGACGGCGGCGGTGCGCGCGGCCTTGCTCTGTTCGAAGTACGTGCGAACGGAGGACCGCGACCGGGACAGGGGCTGGGGCATGTGGTTCCCTCAACGTCTTTGTAGGAAAGAAACCGGCGGGGCGCGAGCCGGCTTCCCGAGGCGTGTACGCGGTCTTTCCCAATCGGTTCGCGCACGGCACCGTCGACGTCGTTGACAGCCTCCCGGCCTCCCGGGTTCCGGCTTCGTCAGCGTGCCGAGAACGCCTGAGGACACGATGCAGATTGGCAAGTGGAAAGTTGACCCGCCGGTGTTGCTGGCGCCGATGGCTGGCGTGAGCGAGCAGCCGTTTCGCATCATCGCCCTTGAGATGGGCGCCGGGCTGGCGACGACCGAGCTGATTTCAGCGTCCGGTATTTTCTACAAGAACCGGCGCACCAGACAGTACATGACCTTCGACCGCGAAAAGGAGCGGCCGTACTCCATCCAGCTGTTTGGCGGTGACCCGGCGATCATGGCCCACGCCGCCCGCGCCGCCGAAGAACACGGCGCCGACATCATCGACATCAACATGGGTTGCCCGGTCAAGAAGGTCACGACCACCGGCGCCGGCTCGGCCCTGTCGTGCGATCCGCCGCGGGCTGCGTCGCTCATCCGCGCCATGCGCGAGGCCACCGGAGATCGCGTTCCCATCACTGCAAAGATTCGTGCAGGTTGGGATGAAAAAACCATCAACTGCGTGGAGATGGCCAAGACCCTCGAAGACGCCGGCTGCGCCGCCCTCGCCTTGCACGCCCGCACGCGGGCCGCCGGCTACTCGGGCACCGCCAAGTGGGAGCACATCGCGGCCATCAAGCAGGCCGTGAAGATGCCGATCATCGGCAACGGCGACGTCGTCTCCCACGCCGACACGGCCCGCATGTTCCACGAGACCGGCTGTGACGCCGTCATGATCGGGCGCGGCGCGCTCGGGAATCCGTGGATCTTCCAATCCACAAAGGCCGGCAAAGCGCTGCCGCTGCCGACGGCTGCCGAGCGGCTCAGCCTCATCCGCCGTCACCACAAGGACCACATCGCGTTCCACATGGGCCTCGACACCGAGGAAGAGCAGAAGCTGTTGCGCACGCCGCCGCAGGTGATGGCCACCAAGACGTTCCGGCAGCACCTCGTCTGGTACTCGCGCGGCCTCGTGGGTGGTCGCGAATTCCGCAGCGCGGTCTTGACCCTCGAAGACCCCGACGCTGTCATCGAGTGCCTCGAGAAATTCTTCGGGGCGGCAAACGCCGACGTCCCCGAGGGCGCCGAAGAGGCCGAGGGCGTCGATTACAAACAGGCGTTTGGCTAGCCGCAGCGAGAGACCTCCCCCCCCCCCCAGCCCCCTCTCCACGGCCGCTCGCGGACTCGCTGTGGAGAGGGGGAGGGGAATAGCCGTCGAGCGGGTTTGCCGCGCCCGGCGGATCCGCTTTTCAGACGTCCCACGCGATCACCATCGTCGATCGCACCACCGAGCAGAACGACCCCGCAGCAACGTCGGGTTTGAAACTGAATTCGCCGCGCGTGGCAGGCCCTACCCAGCCTTATTCCCCTCCCCCTCTCCACAACGAGGCTTGGCGAGTGCCCGTGGAGAGGGGGTCGGGGGGGGTGAGGTCTCGTCGGGGATCGTGTCAGAGCAGTGATCAGACCAGCATCAGACCAGCATCAGACCAGCACCAGACCAGCACCAGGCCAGCACCAGACCAGCATCAGACCAGCATCAGACCAGCACCAGACCAGACCAGCGCCAGACCAGCACCAGAGCTGTGATCAGAGCGGGATGTTGCCGTGCTTCTTGGGCGGCAGCTCGTCGCGCTTGTTGCGCAAGAGCGTCAGCGATTGGCAGAGGCGCGGGCGGATGTCCTCGGGGAGGATGACCTCGTCGATGTAGCCGAGCTCCGCCGCCTTGTAGGGGTTCTGGAATTTGTCGGCGTAGTCGGCGGTCAGCTCTTTCAGCTTCGCGTCTTTGTCGGCGGCCTTGTTGAGCTCTTCGCGCATGACGATGGCCACCGCGCCGGCCGCGCCCATGACCGCGATCTCGGCGGTCGGCAGGGCGAAGTTGGCGTCGGTGCGCAGGTGCTTGGGCGCCATCACGCAGTAGGCGCCGCCGTAGGCCTTGCGCAGGATGACCGTCATCTTGGGCACCGTGGCTTCGGCATAGGCGTAGAGCAGCTTGGCGCCGTGGCGGATGACGCCGCCGAGCTCCTGCTGCGTGCCCGGCAGGAAGCCGGGGACGTCGACGAGCGTGACGATCGGGATGTTGAAGCTGTCGCAGAAGCGCACGAAGCGCGCGGCCTTGTCGGAGGCGTCGATGTCGATGGCGCCGGCCATGACCTGCGGCTGGTTGGCGACGATGCCGATGCTCTGGCCCATCAAGCGGGCGAAGCCGATGCACATGTTGGCCGCGAAGTGGGCCTGCACCTCAAAGAAGTGGCGGTCGTCGACGACGGCTTTGATGACGTCTCTGACGTCGTAGGGCTTGTTCGGGTTCGCCGGAATGATCGTCTTCAGCGACTCGTCTTTGCGCTCGGGGTCGTCGTTGAGCGGGCGCTGCGGCGGCTCTTCGGAGTTGTTCGACGGCACGTAGCTCAAGAGCTCGCGCACCGTGGCGATGGCCCGGGTGTCGTCGTCGACGGCGAAGTGGGCCACGCCCGACTTGGTGGAGTGGGTCATGGCGCCGCCGAGCTGCTCCATGGTGACGTCTTCGTGGGTGACCTGCTTGATGACATCAGGTCCAGTGAGGAACATGTAGCTGGTGTCTTTCACCATGACGACGAAGTCGGTCAAAGCAGGTGAATAGACGGCGCCGCCGGCGCACGGTCCCATGATGACCGAGAGCTGCGGAATGACGCCCGAGGCCAGGGTGTTGGCGCAAAAGATGTCGGCGTAGCCGGCGAGGGAGGCGACCCCTTCCTGGATGCGCGCGCCGCCGGAGTCGCACAGGCCGATCACCGGGGCCCCGACCTTCATGGCCTGTGTATAGATTTTACAGACCTTCTGGGCGGCCACTTCAGACATCGATCCGCCGAGGACCGTGAAGTCTTGTGCATAGACAAAGATATGGCGACCGTCGACCTGACCGTATCCCGTCACCATGCCGT
Source organism: Myxococcota bacterium (assembly GCA_046593615.1). GTDB lineage: Bacteria > Myxococcota > UBA727 > UBA727 > VGSZ01 > VGSZ01. Next base: position 3,285 of record JBKJNL010000609.1, read on the forward strand.
CGCCGGGCGGGTGCGACTTGTTCATGCCGAAGTCGAGGGAGCGGTGCACCCGCAGCCGATCGATCTCCACGAAGCTGCCGGGGTCGAGCAGGATGTCGATGCGCTCGCGGGCCGTCAGCTTGCCCTGCTTGTGCTGTTTCTCGATGCGCTCTTTGCCGCCGCCGGCGTAGGCGCCTTCGCTGACCTTCTGCAGGCGCGCGCGCTGGTTGCTGCGGATGGCATCCCAATCCTGCTGGGGCTTCGGGACGGGCTTCTGGCTGTCGGCGGTGACCATGGCTGACCTCGCAAGGAACGCGCGGGGAGACGGGCGGGTCCTAGGCACCCGTCGACGTCATCGTCAACGCTGGCGGCTCAGGCCACGAGGGTCTCGGCGCCGGCCACGCGACGCGCCGCGTCTTCGATGCGCCGCAGCTTGTCGGCCAGAGGCACGCGGCGATCGGGCTGGCCGTCGGGCAGCAAGGCGCCGTCGACGAAATCGGCGGCGTGCAGCTCAAGCATCGGTCCGCCGCGGCCGGCGGTGGCCAGGGCGACGTCGACGAAGACGCGGGCGGCGCCGTCGTTCAACAGCGCCAGCGTCGTGCCGGTGAAGGGCACGCCGAACGGCGCGCTCATCGGGAACTCGCGCAGTCCGTTGCTGTGGCGGCGCTCGGGTCCACGGTGTCCGACGACGCTGCGAGCGAGCGCGGCAGACAGGTCGGGGGAGAAGTCACGCAGCGAGCCCACCAG
>JBKJNL010000975.1:0-5753 GCA_046593615.1 Myxococcota bacterium
GCGTTGACCTCGGTCAGCGCCGTCGTCGTCGTCATCGGCGCCAGCATGTTGCTGCTCGACGATGACGCTGCAGCCGCCCACCAGGCCCGCGCGGCGTCGAGTGCGGCGGCGCGCTGAGCAAGCGCAGCGCGAGCCACGCGGCGCCCTGAGCAAGCGCCGTCAGCGCAGCGTCGCGCCGCCGGCGACGAATGACGCGAGCAAGCGCAGCGAACGGCCAGCGCCAGCGCAGAAATACCCGCGTGACGTCTCCGTCAGCGGGAGCCCGTCAAAGCGAACGCGGAAGCTCGATGCTGCGCAGCACCTCGGAGCGGGCCGCGGCGGCGTCGGCTCCTTCGCCGGCGTAGACGCCGGCCCAGGCGGTGGTCAGCACGCGCTCGTCGCCGCGGCGGTCTTCGCCGAGCAGCAGGCACAGCTGCTCGCATTCGACGACGACGCCAGCGCCCCGGGCGTGGCCGTGCTCGACGAGGGCGTCGGCGATGTCGCGGGTCAGCCACTCCTGGTAGGTGAAGCGGTGGCCGATGGCGTCGACGAGGCGGGCGATGCGGCCAAAGCCATGCAGACGGCCACCGGGCAGGTAGGCGACGTGGGCGACGCCGCGAAAAGGCACGAGGTGGTGGGGGCAGACGCCGTGCACCGAGATGCCCCGGATCACGACCAGATCTCGACGCGGGTCGTCGAATCCGCCGCCGAGAATCTCCGCGAGATCGGATCCGACCCCGCCGAGGAGGCGTCGCTGCCACAGCTCGAGCACCCGCTTGCTGGTGTTCTTCATGTGGCCGGTGGCGAGCTGTTCGTCGTCGACACCGCAGGCCCGCAGCAGGGCCTGGACCGCGGCCTCGAACGCCGGGGCGTCGAAGGGGCGCGTGGGCTCGATGCCGCAGCCCCGAATCGGTGACACGCCAGAAGCCAGGTGCCCGTGCTCGTCGTCGTCGCTCACGGTTGCTACCTCTCATGTGATCCACAAAGATTCCAGGGATACCCCGAGATGAACCACATGCCCGAAGCGGAACCCGGAGACCCTCTCGAGCAGGCGCTGCACGCGCTGCCGATCTTCCCGCTGCCGGGCACGGTGTTCTTCCCCCACACGCTGCTGCCGCTGCACATCTTTGAGCCGCGCTACCGCCAGCTCACCGAGCAGGTCATCGCCTCCCACGGCCACATGGCCATTGTGCTCATCGATCCGCGCAACACGACCACCGACCCGCTGAGCTGCGCCGGGGTCGCCGGGCTCGGTCGCCTGGTGCACCACGAGAAGCTGCCCGACGGGCGCTTCCACATCTTGTTGCAGGGCGTCGGTCGGGTGGCCTTTGATGAAGAGCTGCCCCAGGACGGGCTGCTCTACCGGCGCGTCAGGGCCCGCAAGATCGTCGACGACGAAGAGGGCGTGGTCGACGAGGTCGCCACCCTGCGCGCCTGCTACGCGCGGCTGCTCGAAGCCCACCCCGAGTGCAAAGAGACCCTCGGCGACCTGCCGCTGCGGCTCTCGTCGCCATCGGTGCTGGCCGATCTGGTCTGCGCCGCCCTGCTCGACGATGTCGCGGTCCGGCAGCGGGCCCTCGAAGAAACCTGCCTGCTGCGTCGTCTGAAGCTCGCCAATGATGCTCTCGCGACGCTCCTGCTGCGCACGCTGCCTGCCGAGGCCCGCCTGCTCAATTGAGCCCTCACTTCAGCTTGAGCGGGTTCCCGCCGCACCAACAGCACACCGCCGCAGCGCCGCGCGGGTACCCCGCTCCAGGGCCGCTCGGGCCCGGGCACTCGCTCCGGGGCCGCTCGGGCCCGGGCACTCCGCTCCGGGGCCGCTCGGGCCCGGGCACTCCGCTCCGGGGCCGCTCGGGCCCGGGCAGCTTGCCGTCGACGTCGACGTCAGGCCATTGTCATCCGCCCGCCGAAGTCTCTGGGAGCCACCCAATGAAGCGCCTGCTCGTCGCCGCCGTCGTCGCCTCGTCTCTCTCGCCGTTCGTTGCGGCGCGCGCGCACGCCGACACACCACCAGCACCGCCCGCTGCTGCGGCGCCGGCGACGCCAGGTGAGGCCCCGACCGCCGTCCCCGTCGTCGCCGATCCCTTCGCCGAGCCCCGCAAGCTGGTCGAGAGCGAGGCCAACACCGTCGCCAACCTCAAAAAGGCCATCGAGCTCTACGAGACCGCGCTCGCCGACGACGCCGACGACAAAAAGGTCCGCGCTGCGGGTTGGGCCGACGTGTCGCGCGCCTATCTGCGCTGGGGTGACCTGCTGAAGGGCAACGACGAAAAGATCGCCACCTACGAAAAAGGCATCGCCGCCGGCAAAAAGGCTGAGGGCTTCGATCCCAAGAGCCCGGCCGCCGTCTTCTGGGGCACCGCCAACATGGCGTGCGTCGGCCGCACCCGCGGCGTCATGAACTCATTGTTTATGATCGGTGATCTGAAAAAGGGCATGAATCGGGTGCTCGAGATCGATCCCAACTATCACCTTGCTCGCAACACCCTGGGCGAGATCGACCACGCGGTCCCGGGCATCGCCGGCGGCTCCGACGACCGCGCCGAGAAGTCGTACGTCGAGGTGTTGCGGCGCGATCCGCACTTCACGACCACCATGGTGCTCCTGGCCCGACTCAAGAAGGACCAGGGCGAAGAAGAAGAAGCAAAGCAGTGGGCGCAAAAGGTGCTCGATGAGAAGGGCGCTCACCCCTACAATGACTGGGTGAAGTTTGACAAGCGCGATGCAAAGGCGCTGTTGGCCGAGCTGAAATGACCCGGACCCTGGCGCTGCTGGCCCTCGCGGCCGCGGCCCTGCAAGGCGCTTGCGTGACGATGGCCGAGCCAGGGCCCGAGCTGGTCTCGGGCCCGACGACGGCAGAGACGACGACGCCGACAACGACGGCAGAGACGACGACAGAGACGAACACGGCAAAGAAGCCGACGCGCACGGGACGGTCGCGGGAGCTGTCGGCCGAGGCCACGCGGGCGACGCTGCAGGCCGAGCTGTTGCTGCAAGAGGGCGACCTCCCCGGCGCGGTCGCCGAGCTCAAGGCCGCGGTCTCGCACGACGCGGCCTCGCCCTATCTGCACCTTCGTCTCGGCGAGGCCCTGCTGTTGTTGGGCGACGCCGACGGCGCCGACGTGGCCGCCGGAGAAGCGCTGCGCTTGTCGCCTCCTGCGCCGACGTCGGTTGGGTCGCTTGCGCCTGGCGAGTTCGGGGTCGGCGCCGACGTCGCCCCGCGCATCGCGGCCCTGCGCCTCAAGGCCGCCGCTCGCGAGCAGCTTGGTGACGACGACGGCAGCATCGCCGCCTTGCGCCAGGCCCTCGAGTCGGGCCCCGATCGCAACGCCTCGGCGATGCTGGCCCAGCGCCTGGTCAAGAAGGGTGAGCTCAGCGCGGCCGAAGCCGTGGTCGCCCGCTGGATGGACGCCGAGCCCGGCGCCGTCGACGGCTGGGTGGCGCTCGCCAGCGTCTTTGCCGAGCACGGCGAGATCGATCGCGCCTATGCCCACCTGCAGCGCGCGCTGCTCATCAAGAGCGACGACGACGCTGCGCTGCTGACGCGGCGCGATCTGCTGCTGGCCCAGGGGCGCTTCGACGAAGCCGCCGTCGTCGCCCGCGCGTTGGCCCGGACGCGCGGCGATGGTCCCGAGGTGCGCGGGCTGCTGCTCGCCAGCCTGGCGCTGAAGGATCCACGCGAGGCGCGGGTGCTCGCGGCCACCTGGCTCGTCGACGACGGCTCCGACGACAACCGCCTGCTGGTGGCCGAGGCCTTTGAGCGCAGCGGCCTGGTCGACGACGCCGTGACGACGTTGGCGGCGGCGCCGTTGCCGCGGGCCCTGCTGTCGCTCGAGCACGCGCGCCTGTTGTTGCAACGACAACGCCCCGTCGACGCTGGCCACCTGGCGTGCCCGCTGGCCGAGCGCGCGGGTCCGTCGGCGCGCAGCCTCGACGAGCGCCTGCAGGACTACGCCATCTCGCTGTGCGCCCGCGCCGAAGCCGACGACGGACGCGCCGACGACGCCGTCGCCCGCTTGTTGATGGCCGCGCAGTCGCGCCCCCGCAGCGCCCGCCTGCTCGACGCCATGAAGACTGTGGCCAGGTCGGCGTCGGCGTCACGCCAGGCCGCCGTGCGCCAGCACGTCGACAAGATTGCCGACAGCACGCTTGGCAGTGGCGATCGCGGCGGTGGCGATCGCGGTGGCGACGGCGGTGGCGGTGGTGGCGGTGGAGACGGTGGCGACGTCGTGGTCGCGGCCGCCTTTGTCCTCGACGAGCTTGGGGAGCGCGAGCGGGCCCGCGCGCTGTTGACCCGCGCCCTCGCCCGCCGACCCGCCGACCGCGACCTCGTGTTCGCCCACGCACGCCTGCTCGAAGCCCAGGCTGAGAACGCCGACGAGGCCCGGGCCGCCGTCGAATTGGTCGAGCGCTTGATCGAGCGCGCTGGCGCCGACGTCGACACCTTGAACTTCCTGGCGTTTTCGCTCGCCGAGCGGCAGCTGCGCGTCGATGAAGCCCGCCACTGGGCCTGGCGCGCGGTGCTGCTCGATCCGCTCAACGGCTACGTCGTCGACACCTACGGATGGGCCACGCTGATGGCCGGCGACGTCGACGAAGCCATCGCCATCTTGAAGCGCGCCGACCAGCTGTCGCCCGACGAAGGCGAAATCTGGTTCCACCTGGCGACGGCGTTTTCGAAGAAGCACGACCTGCAGGGCGCGCGCGACGCCGTGGCCCGGGCCCGAGCGCTCTTGCACAAGGGCGACGCGCTGTTGCCCCGCCTCGACGCCCTCGGGCGGGAGCTCTCGTGAAAGCCGCCGTCAGAGCCGTCAGAGCAGTCAGAGCCGTCAGAGTCGTCGCCGCCGCCGTCGTTTTCTTCGCGGTCGGCTCGCTGCCGGGCTGCCCGCACCGTGTCGGCAACGTCGACGTCGCCACCCTGACCGACGACAACGTCGCCGCGCGGCTGACGCAAAGCGCGGCGCGCCGGCGGACCATGCAGGCCGTCATCAAGGCCCGCTTGCCCGGGCTGCAGGGCGTCGTCGTCAACGCCACCATCGACGCCGCGGCGCGGGCGCCGTCGGACCTCAACGTCGCGGTGCGCTCGTTCTTCGAGGTGCCGCAGCAGGTGCTCGTGGCCAATGGCGACGAGGTCACGCTCTACGACGCCACCAGTGGCGAGCCGCGCTTCTACCGGGGCCCACCCAACGAGCGCACCCTGCAGCGCGTGCTCGGCGTACCGCTGGCGCCCGACGACGCGGTGGCGCTCTTGCTCGGGCGCCCGCCCGTCGACGCCCGCACGGGTTGGCCGGCGCCGCGCGTGCGTCTGGTGGGGGTCGACGAAGAGCGCGGCACCTACAGCGCGCAGATCGATCGACCCGGCCGCGGCGTCGTGGTCGTCGACGTCAACGCCGACGACGACGCGCTCGTGGCGGCCACGCTGTTTCGCGGCGATGGCCGCAAGCTGGTGTCGGCGGCGTTCGACAAAATGGAAAACGACCAGGGCCCGCAGCCGATGCCGTTTGCGCGGCGCATCCGCTTGACGGTGCACGAGACCGGGCAAGAGGTCGTGCTCGACTTGCAAGACGCGTCGTTCAACGAGCCGATTCTCGACGAGGCTTTCGTGCTGGTGCCGCCCGAGGGGATGTCGATCTCGCCCCTTTAGCCAGCGAGAGGAGCGCGTTCAGGGCGCGCGCTCGGTGGTCTCGTTGATGAAGCCGGTGCTCATGGCTTTTTGCTCGCGGTCCGGCGTGGCGCGTGCGCCCCGGGTGACGCGCAGCTCGTCGACGCGGCCG
>JBKJNL010001001.1:0-3830 GCA_046593615.1 Myxococcota bacterium
GCGCGCGGGTGGGCGACCGCGTGCACCAGGCGGGTGCCGTGGCGGGACTTCGGCGCCCCCATCACGGCGCCCTGCATCGACCCCTGCTCCTCCCCCTGCATCGTCGACGTCGCCAGGGCGCGCACCGCGGCATCGCGGACCCGATGGCTGCCGTGATCGAGCGCGGCCACGAGGGCTTCGACGGCGCCGCGGGCCACGCAGCCGGCGAGCACGCCGCAGCAGGCCACGCGGGTGGCGACGTCGGCAGCGCTGTCGTCGTCGACGAGCAGCGCGTGGGCGGTGGCCAACCACGGCAGCCGGGCCGAGAGCGGCAGGGCGGCGACGGCGGAGAGATCGGCGCTCACGTCGTCGAAGTCGCCTATGCCGACGCTCACCACCAGCCGCCGCGCCGGTCGGGCGGGGTCCGCATGCGCACCGGCTGCAGGTAGACGTCGTCGTCGTCGTAGGCGCGCGCGGCGGTCTGCTCCGTCGGGCGGTGGCGCCAGGCGCGCAGCAGCACTTCGCCATCGTGGGCCAGGCACAGCACGTCGCGGGCTTCGAGGCGGGGCAGCAGCGTCGCGCCGAGCGACCGGGCCTCTTCTTCGAGGTCGGCGTGGCTCTTGATTGCGTGGCGGTTTTCGTCGCGCAGCCCGTCGCGCTCGAGGTGCAGCAGCTCGTGGCACAGCGTCGCCAGCCGCGACGGCGCATCGCCCCCCAGGAAGAACGGCGGACGCAGCCCGAGCTCGATGGTGCGCCGTCGGCCATCGACGACGACGCGACTGGCGCAGGGCGACAGGGTGCGCACCGAGGCCGCCGACAGCCCGTGGGCGGCGAGGGCGACGACGACGATGACGGCGGGGTCGCCGGTCAGCAGCGGTGGAGCGCCCGTCTGCTGGCCGGCGTGCGCCGTCATCGCCACCAGGAGGCGCTCGAGGGCCGGGGTGAGATCGGGCCGCGTCTCCATCGACTCAGGCGTCGGCGTCGTCGACGTCGACCTCGCGGGTGAAGATCACAAAGGCCATGCGCGGTCGCTTGCTGGCCTCGTTGGGCACGAAGGTCATGCCGTCGTAGACCCAGCCCTTGCGCGTCTCTTCGTTGAGGATCGTCTGCAGGGCGTCGTCGGTGACGGTGCTGGTTTCGCGGACGCGGTATTCGGTGATGCGCATCGGATCACTCCAACGACGACGACGAAGAAACGGGGTCGCCGAAGCCGCCGAAGCCGTCGGAGCCGTCGGGGACGCGCAGGCCGTCGAGCATCATCGAGATGAGCTGGCCCGGCACCTCGAGGGGCTCGGCCTGGAGCTGGCCCGAGAGCGTGGCGTAGAGCAGCTTTTCCGCGGCGCCGATGACGGTCAACGTCGACAGCTCAGGTGAAAAGGCCTTGAGCAGGCCGTGCTCCCGCACGCGCGCGGTGTGCAAGATCGCCTTTTCCGACACCAGCTCGGAGAGCTTAATGACCGGAGCGCGGGCCCCACGCGGCGAGCCGCGGTTCTCTTGCAGGTACAGCAGGACGATGTCGCCCTGGTGCAAGAGAATGATGACCAGGCCGGCCGCGAGCACCTGGTACGACGCCGCCACCTCTTGCTTGTTCTGGGCGTCGTCGATGGCCTTGAGGCTGTTGTCGAAGGTCTCTTGCACCGCCTGGTAGAGCGGCAGGAACATGCTCTCGACGAGGGCGACCTTGTCGTCGAAGTACCGGTAGAAGCTGCCCTTGGCGACGCCGGCGCCGTCGGTGATGTCTTCGATGGTGACGGCTTCGATGCCGCGCTCGAGGAACAGCGTGAGGGCCGCATCGGTGAGCGCCTTTGTGCGCTCTTTGCGATTGGTGTCGCGCCGCCCACCAGGCCGGCCCGGTCGCTCGGCGGGCACCTTGGCCCGCTCGACCAGCGCGCGCTTCGGCGCCTTTTTGCGCAGACCCGAGCGGCCTGGGCCCGCGCGGCCCGGGAGCGGGAGACCCGTGACCGCAGCGCCCGGATCAGGCGCAGCGCGCGCGCCGGCTTCGCGTGACGGCGGGTCACGCGTGGCTGCCGACGTTTTCCGGGTCTCGACCATCGTCGACGAGATGGCTTGATCGGCGCGTCGAGGCAAGACCGGCTCGCCCGCGTCGGACGACAAAAAAAGCGGCGCCCGTGCGGGCGCCTCTTCGTTGAAGACACAGCTGACCAGCGCTGGCGGTCACATCGCGGGGCGCTTGCCGCCGAGCTCTTCGGCGAGCGACTTGGCCCCGTAGACCTTGTCGATGGCCTCGAGGATCGCCGCGGTGTGCACCGAGATGGCCCGGTTGTTGGCGGGGTTGAAGCCGTACTCACCGCCGAGGCTGTGGATGTTGCCGTCAAAGACGAGGCCGACGACTTCGGCGTCTTTGTTGATGACCGGCGAGCCCGAGTTGCCGCCGATGATGTCGTTGGTGGTGGCGATGTTCATGGGCTTGGCGACGTCGAGCTTGGCCTTGGCCTTGAGCCAGCTGTCAGGCAGGGCGTACGGGTCTTCGCCCGTGTGGCGCTCAAAGGCGCCGCCCATGGTCGTGATCGGGTTGACGTCGACGCCGCGCTCTTTCCAGCCTTCGACCGCGCCGTAGCTGAGGCGCGGCGTAAAGGTGGCGTCGGGGTAGACGCTGGTGCCGTAGGCCTCGAAGCGGGCCTTGGCGATCACCTCGTTCTGTTGGTCGAGGACGCTCTCGACCTCGTCCTCGAACCGCTTGCGCAGTGCGCGGGCGTCGGCGTCGACGGCGCGGGCAAAGACGATCATCGGGTCTTTGCTCTTGTCGACGGCGGCCTTGTCGACGCCGACGACGCGCTCACCGACCTTCTTTTTGGTGGCCGGGTCGATGATGTCTTCGAACTTCAGATAGGCGCGGCGGGCCTTTGCGTCGCCGAGCTTGGTGCCGGTCACGAGCTCTTTGGCGAGGCTCTCGGGGGACTTCTTGCCGAGGATCTTCTTCACCAGGGCGTCGTCGGTGGTGAGCATCTCGCGCAGCTTGGTGAGGCCAAAGGTGAGCTTGACCATCTCGAGGTCGTTGTAGACCGGCGCCGTCGACGTCAGGCGCTGCCAGACGGCGGGCAGGGCGGCGTCGGAAAATTCCTTGAGGCGCTTCTCGTTCGGCACCTGGAGCTCGTCGCCGGCGCGCACGAGGCCGCGGGCGAGCGAGAACGTGTCGGACGAAAAGGCCCAGCCGGCTTCGAGGTTCATGTAGGCCGGCCACATCTCGCGGGCCTTGCCGAGGGCACCTTCGATGTCGGCGATCGCTTTCTGCGTCTCCTGCTTCTTCTTGGCGTCTTTGACTGAACTAATCAGGTCGGCTTGCGCCTTGATTTTGGAGTCAAAAAACGTCTTATCGGTCAGAGCCTGTTGGCGACCGAGACGCGCCTTGTAGCCGTTCTCGATGCTGAACAGGTCCTTGCCGGCGATGCGCTTCTGCTCGGCGCCGCGGTTGCCGAACTGGGTCATCTGGCCCCGCAGCTCGGCGGTGCGCAGCAGCCGCCGCGGCTGGCTGAAGTCGCGTTCGAACGCCAATTCAGCGATGGTGTACTCGCGGCTGGTGTGCCCGGGGTTGCCCGAGATGAACGTCAGGTCGCCCTGCTTGGTGGGGGTCTTGGCAAACGGGAAGTAGTTTTTTGTCGCCGCCGGCTTGCCATTTTCATAGACACGAACGAACGAGACATCGAGGTCGTATCGGGGAAAGTTGAAGTTGTCAGGATCACCGCCAAAGAAGGCAATCGCAAGCTCGGGAGCAAAGACCAGCCGCGCGTCCTGGTAGCGCTTGTACTTATAGAGGTCGTGCTTGCCGCCCTTGTAGAGGGTGACCACCTCGCAGTGGACCTCGTCGGAGGTGGCGCATTCTTTTGTGATCT
>JBKJNL010001002.1:0-6964 GCA_046593615.1 Myxococcota bacterium
GTCGTCGTCGTCGTCGTCGTCGTCGTCGTCGTCGCAACAGGCGGCCGGCTCGGCCAGCGAAGCGACCGCGCTGGCGCTCTTTCCGCTGCCCGGCACCCGCCCCATCGAGCGCGCGCTGCGCCATGCGCAAGACGTGGCCCGGGCCCAGCCCGGCAAGGTCGTCTCCTGGGTCGGCGTCGGCGACGCCTGGGTGCAGGTGTCGCGCGAGCGCAGCGACCCGGGCTTCATGCTGCACGCCGCGGGCGCCGCCCGTCAGGCAATGGCGTTGTCGCCGTCGAACTCCGACGCGGTGCGGCTGCACGGCGTCACGCTCTTGAACGAGCACCGCTTCCAGGAGGCCGCCGCCGCCGCCCGCGCCGCACTCGCCAAAGCCCCCGACGACGTGCTCGCCCACGGCCTGCTGAGCGACGCCCTGCTCGAGCTCGGCGACGTCGCCGGCGCCCGCGCCGCCGCCGACGAATGGTTGCAGCGTGAGCCGTCGCTGGGCCCCCACGCGCGCCTGTTGTGGCTGTCGTTCCTCATGGGCGACGTCGACGCCGTGGTCGGCCACGCCGAGGCGGCCCTGCGCGATCCGTCGGCCACCGCCGAGGCCCGGGCCTTTGTCGCCGTCGACGCCGGCCACGTCGCCTTTTGGTTGGGAGATCGTGCAACCGCGCGGTTGCGCTTTGAGCAGGCGCTGGCCGCGTGGCCGGGCTGTCCTGCGGCGCTGGTGGGGCTCGGCCGTGTGCACCTCGCCGAGGGCCGCCCTGCCGACGCCGTGCTGGCCTTGCGAAGCGCCTGGCTCGCGCACCCGCTCGTCGAGACCGGCGTGCTGTGGACCGCCGCGTTGCGGGCCAGCGGCGACGAGGCCGCCGCCGTCGTCCAGGAAAACGCCACGCTGGCCTTTGCCCGGCAGACCGATCCGCGGTCGGCGGCGGTGTGGCTCGTCGAGCACGGCGCCAAAGACGCCGCCGCCATCGCCGAAGCCCGGCGCTTGATGAAAGACGAGCTCGTCGTGCGCGACGACGTCTACACCCACGACGCCGCCGCCGTGGTGGCCCTGGCCGCCGGCGACCTCGACGCCGCCCGCCGTCACAGCGACCGCGCCCTGAAGCTCGGCACGCCCGACCCGCGCCTGCTGGCCCATGCCGGCCTGGTGCGCCTCGCCCAGGGCGACGACAGCGGCCGTGGGTTGCTGCAGCGGGCGTTGACCGCCGGCAGCTTCGATCCGTCGCTGGCCCCGCGCGCGCGCACCGCGCTAGAGCGGGCCCCATGAGAGTGACGCAGCGTTTCCCCGGCCGTCTTGCGAGCGTGATGAGCTTGCTGGTCGTCGTCGCCGTTGTCGTCGTGGGCGTCGCAGCCTGGCCGGCTGCGGCCCACCAGGTCGGGCTGTCGCGCAGCGCCTGGGTCGTCGACGGCAGCGCCGGTGCGGGCGGCACGTTCGACGTCGAGCTCACCTTTGCCCGGCCCGAGGTGCTCACGCTCTTGCCGGCCCTCGACACCGACCACGACGGCACCGTCGGCGACGCCGAGCTGACGGCGGGGTCGTTGGCGCTCGGCGCGCTGCTCGCCGAGGTCAAGGTCACACGCGGCGCTGATGCCTGTCCGCTCGCCTTGCTCAAAGCAGCACTGGTCGAAGCCGACGGCCTCACCATCGCCGCCAGCGGACGCTGCCCCGAGAGCGCCCAGCCGGTCACGGCTGGGGCCGGCACGCCGGGAAAAGGCGACGATCTCGTCGTCGACTTCGCGCTGGCCCAGAAGCTCGGCGGCTCGCACCGCCACCTCGGCCACGTGACATCGCCCAAAGGCGAGATCGACGTCGTCGCCTTTGCCGCGAGCCCGGTGTTCACGCTGACGTCGGCGCCCGCAGGCCTGCCCCTCGGCGACTACCTCGTCATCGGCATGGAGCACATCTTGATGGGCTACGACCATCTCTGCTTCTTGTTCGGCCTCATCGTCGTGCTGGTGCGCGCCGGGCGCCTGCGCTCGCTGCTCGCCGTCGTCACCGCGTTTACCGTGGCCCACTCGATCACGCTCGGCCTCGCGGCCACCGGCACCTTGAGCTTGTCGCCATCGCTGGTCGAGCCGGTCATCGCCGCTTCGATCATCTGGGTCGGCGTCGAGAGCCTCATCGTCAAAGAGCCCGCCGGACGCTGGCGCCTGACCTTTGTCTTTGGCTTGATCCACGGCTTCGGTTTCGCCGGCGCCCTCGCCGAAATCGGGCTGCCCCACGACGCCGTCGTCCCCGCCCTCGCCCTGTTCAACATCGGCGTCGAGCTCGGCCAGCTCGCCGTGGTCGCGGTCGCCTTTCCGCTGTTGCTGTTGCTGCGCCGGACGCTCTCGCCCCGCGGCCAGGTGGTGTTCGTCCGCGTCGTGTGCGCCGCCATCATCGCCGCCGGCGTCTATTGGTTCGTCGAGCGCGTCTGGGGCCTGCTCTCGCCGGGGTGACCGCGCCAGGGCGGCGTGGGCAGCGGCCGCCGCAGGAGCGACGCCGACGACGTCTGCGGTAGCTTCCGCCCATGCGCCGCTCCCTGTTTCCGCTCGCTGTGTCGTCGTCGCTGTTGTTGTCGCTGGTGGCGTTGCCGATGCTGCTGGCGTCGCCGTCGCTGGCGGCGCGGGTCGCGGTGTTCAGCGCCAGCTCCGCGGCCTCGCCGGGGCTGACCGCCAAAGAGGGCGCGCTGATGACCGACGCCACGGCCGCCGCCGCCTCGCGCGCCGGCCACGACGTCGTCACCCAGCAACAGATCGAAGCCCTGGTCGGGCTCGAGGCCGCGCGGCAGATGGTTGGCTGCAGCGACGCCAGCTGCGCCAGCGAGATCGGCGCCGCCCTCGGCGTCGACGCGGTGGTGAGCGTGGGCGTTGGCACCGTCGGCCAGAGTCTCGTCGTCACGCTGAAGCGCACCGATGTGAAGAGCGGCCTCGGCCGCGTTGCCGACCGCCGCATCCCCAAGAAAAAGGGCGCGCTCGACGCTGCCTATGACGCGCTGCCGGCCCTGGTGGGCGACGTGCTGGCCGGCTTGCCGGCGACGCCAACGCTGACGACGACGACGACGACACCGACGACGACGACGACGACACCGACGACGACACCGACGACAGCACCGACGATGGGCGCCAAGATGCCGCTCGTGCGCGCCGAGGTGGTCGCCACCCCGCCGGCGGGCATCCAGGTCGTCGACGACGGCGCCGGCCACGTCATCGCTTTTCCCCAGAGCGGCACGCTGAAGGGCCCACTGTTCGCCGGCACGGCCAAAGGCGGGCTCTACGAGCTGCGTCTGGTCGGCGGCGGCGAAAGCGGCTCCGACTTCGACGTCGTCTTCTGGGACCCGCGCTTTCGCGATGGCTGGCAGCGCTCGTTCGCCCGCAAGGGCGACGTGTTCACCTTGCAGTGCGGCGACAAAGCGATCTCGTTTGCCAGGCCGCGTGCCGCCACCGGCGTCCGCTTTTTTGCCCCGCCCTGGCAGCGGCAGGCGGTGCTGGTCGGCCGCGACGATCAGCTGCGTTACGTCGTCGTCGACAACAGCCGCACCGACGGCGTGAAAGACCTGCGCGTCTACCTCGGCAAGAAGGGCAAGCTCGTGCCCCTGGCCCTCGAGGTCGAAGACGACGCGGCCTTTGGCCACGGCGGCATCATCGGCGTCGGTGAGGGCCTGATGGTCAAGCTCGGTCCCGAAGGCGGCACGCTCACCGAGGGGGCCGTGACGTCGAAGCTCGCCGCCCTCGACCTCTACGACTCCGCCGCGCTCATCTACCGCGAGCTGCGCCCGTGGGGAGACCTGCCCATCGGCAGCCCCTGCGACGGGCGCTGATCGATCCCGCTTCGCGTGGGCATCATGAGGAGCGCGGCAGGCCAGAAGGAAGGGGCGCGCCGACGTGCGCCAGGAGAGTCACGCGCGGGCCAGACCAGAATTCCACCGCAGCAGCGCGCGGCTCTTGGCAAAACGCGCGGCGATGCCGATGAGACCGGGCTGCCCGGCGACGAGCTCAAGCACCGCGAGGCCTTGCTCCAACGAGAGCTCCGCGCCGAAGTTCAGCTCCTTTGCCGCGGCGCTGACGAGGTCGAGCGCTTTTTCCAGCCCGAGGTTCTGCGACAACATGGCCGCGAGCTCTGGGTGTGTCCGCAACTGCACGACCGCTCCTTCAGCCCCCGAATGCCAACACGACCGTCGTCGTGTTGTGGAACCCCGACATGTCGCCCGCGTCGAGCGCGACTTCGCCGTAGCTCTCGAACCCCGCCAGGGGGACGCCACCGAGCTCGTCGCAAATGCCGCGCACCGCGTCGCCGAACTTGTCGCCCAGGATCAAATTGCGACAGATGCAGTCGAACACCACGGCGCCCACCACCTGGCTCGAGCCCAGCTGCGCCTTTGCCCGACGCGCGGCGACGCGCGCGCTTTCGATCTGTGAAGGCGCGTCGCTCTCGGTGATGCGCACGACCGCGCCCTCGGGGATGCCGCAAGCAAACGACAACGACCCGTCGTCGCCCTTGGCGAGGGGCGCGCGAATTTTCTGTCCATCGCCGCCGTCGTCGAGGCCGGCTTCGAACTGCAGCAGATACGCGCCGACCTGGTCGGCGGGGATCGCGTCGACGTCGATTCCGCGCGCTTTGGCCGCGTCTTTCGTCTGCTCCTGCCACACGTCCCAGGCGGGGCGTCCTTCGATCTCGTGCACGACGGCGCCCTTCGAGCGGGTCACCTTGAGTGGCTTCGACAGCGCGCGGTGTCCGTGGCACACGCCCACGCCGATCGGCGTCTTGGTGAACAACACGGCGAGCGCCAGGGCGTTGCTGCCCGTCTGCTTGCCGACGCCGACGAGCGGGGCCTTCATCGCCAGGTCGTCGCCGGCGGCACCGCCGGCGAGGCGCACCTCGCCACCCAGCGCTTCGGCGATGAGCAGCGTGGTCTCTTCGGACACGCCGGCGAGCGCGTCGAGGAGCAGGATGGCAGTGCGGTGCGGGTACCCCGGCACACTCCTGGGCAACGTCGCCGCGGCGCTGCGGACGGCAGCCTCGGGATCCTGCGCGAGGTCGGTGGCGAAGCCCGCGTACACCTTGACGTCGCCGGCCAGGGCAAACAGCGACGTGCTGCCCTTGGCATCGCCGCCCTCGGTGAACTCGCCGGCGGTGGAGCAGCCGAGCACCAGAGCGTCGGGGTTTTGCTCCGAGATGCCCGCGAGCACCTCGGCGAGTGGCTGCGTGGTCGAGGCAAACGCGAGGATGAGCGCAGGTTTGGCGTCACCGAGTTGCTTCTGCAGCGCGGCGTTGCCTTCTTTGACGACGACAGGCGATGAACCGCTGTGAAGCGTGGTGGCGATCTTCATCGAATATTTTTAGCGCGGCTTCGCTCGACGACGCGACCGCGTTGCTTGATCTGACACATCGCGATGCGACGTTCGGCGCGTTGACAGGTCAGCAGCGGCAGGGGCAGCTGCCAACATCGTCAAAGGCGCAGGACCGTCCAGCGCACCAACAGCGGCGCCGGTGCGCCCTCATGGGCCACGGTGACGCCGTTGATGTGCACCGACGACGACGACGACGACGCCCCGTGGATGGTCAGGGTCTCCAGCGGGCCCTGTCGTGTGTTGCCCACGGCGTTCTGCTGCGACTCGCGATCGACCAGCGCACTCATTGGGTCGTCGACACCGTCTTCGACGGTGGCGGTGAGCACGGTGCCGTCGACGAGGGTCACGCGCGCCGAGCCGGAGTCGCCGAGCGCGACGATGGCGTCGAGCACGCCGGCCTTGTCGGCGACGTCGACGACGTCGGGGCGGTCGCTGCTGCCCAGCGTCTCGACCTCGTCGTCGAGCAGCGGCACGATGCGGTTCTCGGTGAGGAACAGCGGCAGGCGATCGAGCGGCGTCAGCACCTCGGCCTCGGTGCCACCGGCGTGGATGGCAAAGGTGTCGAGGTCGACGTAGCGGCCAGGCCCGAGCGGCGGGAAGTACACCAGGCGCGACTCGAGGCCGCGGCGGATCACCGGGGCGACGTAGAGGGCGTCGCCGAGGAACCAGGCGTCGTCGACGGCGATGCTGGCGGCGTCTGTGGGCGCGAGCAAGAACGGGTGCCGCAACAGCGGCGCGCCGCTCGCGTGGGCTTCGGCAGCGAGCACGCGGAAGTACGGCTGCAGCCGCGTGTGGAGGCGGGCCATCTTGGCGTAGACGTCGACGGTCTCTTGATCGGCCCACAGCGTGTGCTTGTCGGGCGAGTCGATGCCGACGCAGGCGTCCTGGTGCATGAACATCGGCGAGGTGGCCGACAGCGCGGCCCAACGCAGGTAGACCTCTTTGTCGCGCGGAAAATCTGTCAGGCATTTGAAGCCTGTGGTGTCTGACCCCCAATACGGTACGCCAGACATCGCCAACGACAGCCCCGAGCGAAACGCCGACGGAATGCCCTGGCTCTCGTCAAAGGTGGACTCGGCATCGCCGCCCCACACCATCGGCGCATATTGTTGGGTGCCGCTGTAACCCGAGCGCACGAAGAACACATAATCATCGGGTCGCTCGATCTCCAACATGTCATGCGCCGCCCTGGCCGACAGGACCGGGAAGCGGTTGTGCAGGGCTTCGCCGTTTTCACCGCTGAACGCCGTCCAGTCGCGCTCGGTGTATTCGCCGAAGTCGTGCATCCAGCCGTCGTAGCCGAGGGCGAGCGAGCGGCGCAGCAGATCTTGAAACCACGACACACCCGCCGGATTCGTCAGGTCAATGGTCGCCAACGTCTGCGCGGAACCACTGATGAAGAAGGTCTCGCCGGGCTGCCCATTGCGGTCGAGGAGAAACAGGCCGTTGGTGGTGCCAAAAGCCAGGTCTTCTGCGCCCGATGCAATGGACGTTGAGATGTAGGGGTTGTTGTAATCCAACACCTTGTAACCCCACTCATGGGCGGCAGCGGTCCAGGAGAGGATCTCGGGCTCGCGGCCGAGCTCGGAGCGGGCGGGCAGCATGTGCAGCGCGTCGTCCATGCCGGTGGTGGGCACCTTGAAGC
>JBKJNL010000101.1:0-5625 GCA_046593615.1 Myxococcota bacterium
CTCGTCGTCGTCGAGGTAGCCGGCGAACAAGGTCGGGCCGCGCACCTCGACGTTGCCGACCACGCCGGCGGCCACGGGGCAGCCGTCGTCGTCGACGACGCGCACCGAGATGCCGGGCAGCGCTCGCCCGCGCGCGGCCGGTGGATCGCCGCGGCGCGCCGTCGCCACCTGTGAGGTCGTCTCGGTGAGGCCCCAGGTCCAGCGGGCCGGCAGGCCGCGGGCGACGGCGTCGACGAGGACGTGCTCGGGCACCGGTCCGCCGCCGATGAGGATGGCCTTGAGGCGCGCGTCGATCACGCCCAGCCGCGGCAGCAGCGCCTGCAGCGTCGTGGGCACCAGGCTGGCCTGCGTGAAGCGGCCGTGGGCGATCAAGCGGGCGAGCTCGTCGACGTCGACGCCGCCGGGCAGCAGGCGCAGCGCGGCGCCGGTCAGCAAGACCCGCCACAGCTGGGCGATGCCGCCCACGTGAAAGAGCGGCAGGCACGACAGCCAGACGTCGTCGGCGTCGGCGTCGACGACCGCGCAGGCGGCGGCGCAGTGGGCCCGCAGGGCGGCGAACGAGATGCGCGCGCCCTTCTGGCGGCCGGTGGTGCCCGACGTGAACAGCACCGTTTCGTGTTCGTCGTCGACGCTGGCGACGCCCATGTCAGCGGCGTCGGCGTCGGCAGCGACCGCTTCGGCGAGGGCGGCGAGGTCGTCTTCGTCGAGCACGCGCGCTGCGCGCGCCTGGTGCGCCAGCGCCTGTTGATCGGCAGCCAGCAGCCGCAGGTTCAACGGCAGCAGCGTCGTTGACGTGCGCGCCGCGGCCACGTGCAGGGCGACGACGTCAACGGAAGGACGGGCGCGCAGCGCGATGCGGGTGCCGCTCAGGCCTTCGTGGCGGAGCGCGCGGGCGAAGCGATCGGCCCGACGGTGCAGCGCGCCGAATGTGGTGACGTCGTCGTCGACGACGATGGCGGCGCGATCGGGCGCGGCTCGGGCCACCGGGCAGGGGATCCTCATGGGTCGATCATGGCCTGCACCGAGAGCCCGTGGGCGCGGCGGACGCCGGTGATGGCGTCGACGACGCGGGCGCAGGCGCGGGCGTGGCCGAGGCCGACGGCGGTGTCGAAGAAGCCGGTGACGACGTGGACACGGTCTGGGAGCGCGTTGACGGCGTCGACGACGACGCCGGCACCGCCGACGGCCTGGGGCTTCCAGATGAAGCCGATGGGCTCGCGCGCGCGCAGCAACGCTTTGCGTCGCTCGGGATCGACCAGGGCTTCGTCGGCGCACACCGTGATGGGAAAGTCCGCGGCCAGGGCGCACAGGCCCTCGACGTTGTCGGCGGCCACCGGTTGCTCGAAGAGCTCGACGCCGTCTTCGGGGCGCAGCGAGCGGCACAGCCAGCGCGCCGAGAGCTCGTCGAGCCCGCCGTTGGCGTCGAGCCGCAGCCGCACCGTCGACGCCGGCACCCGGGCGCGCAGCCGTCGCACGAAGTGCCGCGCCAGCTCGGCCTCGCCGATCTTGATCTTCACGAGCGTCGCCCCGCCGGCCACCAGCGCGAGCACGTCGTCGACGTCATCGCGGCCCAATGCGCAGCTGTCGACGTCATCGACGGGCACGACGCCGACGCGCGCGCCGAGCTGTGCGGCGACGTCACCGCGCGCGCCCAGCGCGGCTTGCTCGAGCGCGTGGCGCGCGCACGGGGCAAAGGCGTCGTCGTCACCGCGCCGGCGCAGCACCCGCTCACACACCTCGAGGGTCTCGGTGCCGAACCACGGGATCGGGGTCGCTTCGCCGCGCGCCGCGCCGTCGCCGTCGCCGTCGCCGTCGCCGTCGCCGAGCGAGACAAAGAAGCCGCGGCGCTCGTGCAGCACGCCCTGTGACGTCGTCACGGGTCGCGGCAGGTGGGCGACGAACGGCTCGACCTTCACGACAGCACCCAGCCCACCGACAGCAGCAGGCCAAAGAGCGTCAGCAACAATCCCGTCGACCCCAGCAGCGGGTTGAGCGCCGCGCCGTCGCTGCGCCACACGCGTCGCGCAAAGGTCACGGCGAGCGGGAGGGTCAAGAGCGGCAGCAGCAGCGACGGTGCGCGGTGGCCGACGGCGAGGACGAGGACGCAGCCGACGGCGACGACGACACCGCCGGCGTAGAGCAGGCGCGCGAAGCCGGGGCCGAAGCGCACGGCCAGGGTCCGCTTGCGGGCGCGGGCATCGCTGACGACGTCGCGCAGGTTGTTGACCACGATCAGGCAGCTGGCCAGGGCGCCGACAGCGGCGCCGGAGACAAGGGCGTCGACGAGGGCATCGACGTGGAAGACACCACCGACGGCGAGCGCCGTTCCGGCGGTGGCGACGAGGCCAAAGAAGACAAAGACAAAGACCTCGCCGAGGCCGAGGTAGGCGAGCGGCCACGGCCCGCCGGTGTAGAGCCAGCCGCACAAGAGGCACGCCACGCCGATGGCCAGCAGCGCGGGGCCCGCGCCGGGCCACGAAGCACCGACGACGACGGCCCCGCAGGCGGCGGCGACGACGAAGCAGGCGACGGCGGCGGCGACGACGACGCGCGCGGGGATCAAGCCCGCTTGCGTCACGCGCACGGGACCGAGCCGGTCGGCACCATCGGCGCCGCGGGCGAAGTCGTAGTAGTCATTGAACAGGTTCGTGCCGACCTGGATCAAAAGTGAGCAAATCAAGCACGGCACGAGCAGCCACAGCCGCGCTTCGTGCGTGGAGGCGACCGCGGCTCCCACGAGCACGGGCACCGCACCGGCCGCGAGCGTGCGCGGCCGCGCGGCCATCATCCACGACGACAACGGCACGTCTTGCCAGCGACCGGGTGCGACCTTCATGGCGGCTCCTGCGACAGACATTCAGGGCCTGCGGGGGAACTTCGAGAAGTCGGGCTTGCGACGCTCGAGGTAGCTGTTCTTGCCCTCTGCTGCTTCTTCCGTCATATAGTAAAGCAGCGTGGCATTGCCGGCGAGCTCCTGGATGCCCGCCTGTCCGTCGAGGTCGGCGTTAAAGGCGCTCTTCAACAGCCGCAGCGCCAGCGGGCTCATGGCCAACATCTCGCGGCACCACTTCACGGTCTCCGTCTCGACGTCGGCGAGGGGAAACACGGCGTTCACCAGCCCCATCTGCAGCGCCTCGGCCGCGCTGTACTGGCGGCACAGGAACCAGATCTCGCGGGCCTTTTTCTGCCCGACCATCGACGCCAGGTACGAGGCGCCGAAGCCGCCGTCGAAGCTGCCGACGCGGGGCCCGGTCTGCCCGAACACGGCGTTGTCGGCGGCGATGGTGAGGTCGCAGACGACGTGGAGGACGTGGCCGCCGCCGATGGCGAAGCCTTTGACCATGGCCACCACCGGCTTCGGCAACGAGCGGATCTGCTTCTGCAGATCGAGGACGTTCAAGCGCGGCACGCCGTCGGTGCCGACGTAGCCCTGGTCGCCGCGCACGCGCTGGTCGCCGCCGCTGCAAAAGGCGAGGTCACCGGCGCCGGTGAGGACGACGACGCCGACGGCGGGGTCTTCGCGGGCGTCGATGAACGCGTTCTGCAGCTCGAACAGGGTCTGCGGCCGAAACGCGTTGCGGCACTCGGGGCGGTTGATGGTGATGCGGGCGATGCCGTCAGCTGTCTTGTCGTACAAGATGTCGCTGAAGGTCATGGTTGATTTCCAGGTGATCGGTGAATCGGTCATGGCGCGCGCTCCTGGGCTGTGGGGTGCAGGTTGTCGATGAATGTGGCGACGGCGTCGGCCACCAGGGCCGGCGCCTCGAGGTGGGGGATGTGACCGCAGCCGGCAACGATGAACAGCTGCGAGTCCGGCATTTTTGTTGTCATCTGTTTGGCGTGGTCCCGGTAGACGCGATCCTCTTCGCCGGCGAGCAGCAGCGTCGGCAGGCGCAGCTCGGCGAGCAGAGGCCGCAGGTCGCGCTGCCGTCCCGGCGAGAATGCCGACACGGCCTGGGCGAGTCGTCGGGCGTCGTGGTGCCCGCGCAGGGACCGGCGTCGATCGACGACCTCCGCCGACAGCCCGGCGAACAACGGACCGCGATCCCAGCGGTCGAAGAATGCGTCGACGCCGTCGGCCAACAGCTGCTGCGCGCGTTCATCGTCGAGGGCGGCGCGCGCGTCTGCGTCGTCGTCGTCACCGGCGCGGCCGCTCTCGAGGATCAAGCCGGCGAGCGCGGCGCGCGCGCGCGGCACGAGCGCCGCCGCCAGGGCCAGGCGCGCGCCGAGCGAATAGCCCCACAGGACGACGCCGCCGCCGTGGTCATTGCTGATCACGGTGTCGACCACGCGCTGCACGGCCGCGGCGAACGGGTCGTCTGCGCCGCTGTCGACGCCGACGTCGACGTCGACGTCGACGTGGCCGGGCAGGGTGGCCGCGCGCAGCCCCCGGGGCAGGCGTGCTGCGACCTCGGCGAACGAGCGGGGACCGCCGCCAAAGCCATGCAGCGCCAGCAGCGTTGTCGACGACGCCGATGTGATCGGGGTCGTCGGGCCGATGTGCGTGGTCGGCAGCGGGTTCATCGGGCCGCCTCCAGCGCGGCTTTGACGGCGACGAAGCGGCGTTCGTGGGCGGCGCCGTTGGTCGCGCGATCGGTCCGGACCTCGATGACCGCCAGGCCGCCGCGCGCGCGGGCCTCGGCCAACGACGTCGCCAGCGTCGCCCGCGTCGTGGGAGCCCGGTAGAAAGCGGCGCCGGCAAAGGCCGCGACGTCCTTGAAGCCGAGGCCGTGCGGCGTGCCGAACAGCTGCTCGAAGCGCTCGGGGTGCGTGCGAGACTGCACGGGCAAGAACGAAAAAATGCCGCCGCCGTCGTTGTTGACGACGACGACGACGACGTCGCGGTCGCGGGCGACCACCAGCCCGTGCAGGTCGTGCAGCAAGGCGAGGTCGCCGCACAGCAGGGTCACCGGCCGGCCGCTGCCGGCAGCGACCCCCGCCGACGTCGACAACAGCCCGTCGATGCCGGCGGCGCCGCGGTTGACGACGACGCGGACGTCGTTGTCGGTGGTGCCGGCGAACGTCTCAGCGTCGCGGATGGGCATCGACGACGCCAGCACCAAGACGCCGCCAGCGGCGACGCTGTCGACGACGACGCGGGCGACGGTGGGCTCGTCGAGGCCGTGGTCGTCATCGGCGCACGCAGCCAGCGCCCGCTCGACGACGGCGTCGCGACCCCGCCACCACGCGAGCCAGGCCTCAGGTCGCGGCGTCACGCGGGTGGTCAACGCCTGCATCAGCCCGTCGGCGTCGACGTCGATCACGTCGGCGCGGTGGTGGGGGTCGACGGCGCCCACCACGACGACGTCGGCGGCGCCGTCGACCAGGGCCTGCAGCGCGCGCGTGGTGGCGGTGAGGCCCGTGCGCAGCACGAGGTCGGGCACGGGCGCTGTCCCCGAGCGGGCGATGAGCTCGCCGTGGGCCACGACGACATCGCTGGCGTCGACGCTGCGCAGCGATGAGCCGAGCTCGGCGACCAGGGGCACGCGCGCGGCCCGGGCCAGCGCCAGCAAGGCCGCGGCGGTGACTTCTTCGACGAGGGGCCCGGCCACGATCAGCGGGCGCGCAGCGGCCGCAATGCGGCGGGCCAGGTGAGCGACGACGTCGTCGTCGGCGACGGTCCGG
>JBKJNL010000172.1:0-4473 GCA_046593615.1 Myxococcota bacterium
CCTTGTTGGGCGCGCGGCCGATCAGCTTGACGGCGCGATCGAATTCGTCGGCCGACAGCCCCATCTCGGCGCCGTGCTCTGCCGTCGTCACGTCGGTGTCGACGAGCTTGCCGACCAGAGGCTTCTTCCTGCCGCTCATGAGACCCTCGCAGCCGAAGAGGCCGACGTGTTGCGGCCCAGGTTCAGCAGGGCTTCGAACAACGGCAGGCCGTCGTCAGCGCCGTGGATGTCGAGGACCCGCCGCTCGGGGTGCGGCATCAGGCCGATGACATTGCGCTGCGGGCCGCCGACGACGCCGGCGATGGCTTTGCGGGCGCCGTTGACGACGCCGTGGCCATCTTTGTCGCGGCTGACGTAGCGAAAGGCGACGCGCTTCTCGCGCTCGAGCAGGGCCAGCGTGGCGTCGTCGGCGAAGTAGTTGCCTTCGCCGTGGGCGATGGGGAGCACGATGGTCTCGCCGCGGTCGTACGAATCGAGCAGCGGCGAGGTGCCAACGACCTCGAGCTCGACCTCTTCGCAGTGGAAGCGCCCGTCTTTGTTGCGCAGCAGGGCACCCGGCAGCACCTGGGCCTCGCAGAGAATCTGGAAGCCGTTGCAGATGCCGACGACGGGGCCGCCAGCGTCGATGAAGCGCTTCACCGCCGGCATGATGTTCGAGCGGGCGGCCATGGCCCCGCAGCGCAGGTAATCGCCGAAGGAGAAGCCGCCGGGCAGCACCACCGCCGACGTCGACGCCGGCAGCTCGTGCTCTTTGTGGAACACGCGCACGGCCTCGCCGCTGGCCCCTTCGACGAGGGCGGTGACGACGTCGCGATCGCAGTTCGATCCCGGAAAAGTAACGACGGCGACGGTCACGCGAGCTCCACCTTGCAGTCTTCGATCACCGGGTTTCGAAGCAGCTTGTCGGCCATCTGCTCCAACTGCGCGGTGGCGTCGGCAGCGTCTTTGGCGTCGACGTCGAGCTCGATGAGCTTCTGCACCCGCACGTTGCTCGCGCCGGTGAAGCCAAGCGCCTTCAAGGCGCCTTCGACGGCGGCGCCCTGGGGATCGAGCACACCGGGCTTCAACGAGACGATGACACGCGCGCGCATGGGGGCTCCGCTCTCGGGTTTCCTGGGACGCGCGATCGCGGTGCGGCCGTCGACGTCGACGACGACGACATACCGACCTGTCGTCGTTGCTGGAAGACCGTTCTCGGGTGCGGTGGCCCGTCAGAGCCGGGCCCGTGGCCGACGACGATCGCGACCCGCGGCGGTGGTCTTGTACAAAGATTCAACGATCGTGCGCCGACGTCGGGGGTGGTGAAAGCCGCCGGGATCGCGCGGCCGTGATGCAGCGGCGGGGCGGGCGCGGCGTCGAGCGCCACCGGCGACCAGCAGCCGATCACACGTCATTCGACGTCGACAGCAGGGTCCGGGTGGCGCGAATCAGACAAATAAAAAAACCCCGCGTGAGCGGGGTTTTGGAGCGGGAAAAGAGATTCGAACTCTCGACTTCAACCTTGGCAAGGTTGCACTCTACCACTGAGTTATTCCCGCAGCGGTCTCGTTGTGAGCTGAGATGTAAAGGCGATCGCCGGGGTCGTCAAGGCCAAATTCGCGCGCGGCCGGTGGGTGCTGCAATTCCGCTCAGACCGGGCACGGCTCAGCGGGCGAGTCGCCGCTCCGCGAACCAGGCAAAGGTGCGCGCCAATCCCTCTGGCACGGTGAGCTCGGCGGTCCAGCCGCTCGCGGCCTTGAGCTTCGTCGGGTCGATCACCGATCGCTTCTGCTCGCCGGGGCGGGCCGCGGCGTAGACGACGTCGACCTTGGTGGGCGACGCCGCCAGCAGCGCCTGGGCCAGCTGGTTGACGTCGGTCTCGTGGCCGCGGCCGACATTGAAGCCGCCCACCAGGCGGTGCTGCAGCGCGAGGGCGTTGGCTCGCACCACGTCTCCAACATACACATAGTCTCGGGTCTGTGAACCGTCGCCAAAGATGGTGATCGGCTTGCCATCGAGCAGACGCGAACAAAAAATGGCGACGACGCCGGCCTCGCCGTGGGGGTTCTGCCGCGGTCCGTAGACGTTGCCATAGCGCAATGCAGTGTATGGTATTTGATAGAATCGGTGATACCAATCGAGATATTGCTCACTGACCGACTTGGCCAGGCCGTAGGGGCTCTCGGGTCGCGACGGGTGGCTTTCGGTGGCCGGGAATTCCTCTTGCTCGCCGTACATGGCACCGCCCGACGAAGCGAACAGCACGTGCTGCAGCGCGCTGGCGCCCGACGACGACGGCGACGCTGGCGATGGCGTCGACGACGACGACTGCGCGGTGCGGGCGGCCTCCATCACGTTCAGCAGACCGACGAGGTTCACGTCGGCGTGAAACGCGGGCGAGGCCACGCTCTTGCGGACGTCCATCTGCGCCGCGTGCAGGCACAGCACCTCGGGTGCAAAGGCGGCGACGGCCGCGGCGGCTTCGGCGCCGCGGACATCGGCGACGACGAGGCGGGCCCCGGCGTTCACCTGCTCGCGGACCCCGGACGACAGGTCGTCGACGACAACGACGTCGTGGCCGTCGCTGACGAAGCGGTCGACGATGTGGGAGCCGATGAACCCGGCGCCGCCGGTGACGAGGATGCGCATGGGCGTGGAGCTACGACTTGACGGCGCCACGGGCAACACCGACATTGCCGGCATGCGCGCTCTTTCTGTTCGTTCGTCGTTGCTGGCCGCCGTCGTTTTCGTCCTCGGCATCACGCCCCTCGGCGTTGCTTGCGCCTCGGACGGCGAAAAGAAGCCCGCCAACGACGCCACCGCCACCGCCGGCGAAGCCTCGTTGGGCGCCGAACGCATCACCGACGAAGACGTCGACCTGACGAAGCTCAACCGCCGCGATCTCGACCTGAACAAAGACGGCAAGCCCGACGCCTACCAGTTCATCGACGTCGTCGACGGCCTGTCGCGCATCGTGCGCAAAGAGATCGACGTCAACTTCGACGGCAAGATCGACCTCATCCGCAAGATGGACGGCAAGGGCGACCTCGTCGAAGAACGCGTCGACGGCGACTTCGACGGCCGCATCGACCTCGTCGTCTCGTTTCAGCGGGGCGCCATCGTCAAAAAGACCTACGACACGAACTTCGATCAAAAGGCCGACATGTGGCGCTTCTTCGAGAAGGGCGCCATCGCCCGCGAAGAGGCCGACCTCGACTACAACGGCAAGGTCGACTTCTGGGAGTACTACGAGGGCGGCGCCCTCGACCGCATCGGCGTCGACCACGACGGCGATGGCACGGTCGACGACTGGAAGAGCAAAGAAGCCGGCTGAGGGGCGCTGGCCACCGCCGGCATTCGCACGCCGGTGATCGCTGGGATCGCTGGGCGACCTGCACAAGACGACCTCCAGAGACGACCTGCAGAGACGGCCCCCAAAGAGGGGTCTTTTTTTGACCGCGGCTCAGCCTCTCTTGGCTTGTCGTCGGTGATCCGCCGTCTCCTGTGTTGCCCCGTCTCCTCTGTTGAACGGCGGTCGGCGGACAGGGCATGCTCCCGCGCATGAACATCCGGAATGTCCTGGTCGTGGCCGCTGTCCTCCTCGTCGCCAGCACCGCCTCGGCGCGGCGCACGGGCAACACCTACTCGCTGGCCACGGGCTGCACCAGCTGCCACGGCGGCGGCGGCGCGGTGGCCCCGACCATCCTCATCACGCAGGTCACCGCCGACCCCCTCACCGAGGGAGGGAGCGCGATCTTCAACGTCAGCCTCACGTCCAACACCGCGGCTGGCGTCGGACGCTTCGCCTCCTTTGCGGCCTCGATCGCCACCGACGCCGGCCAGTTCGTCGACGGCGCCGAGACCGAGCTGTGCGTGGTCGGCGGCAGCGCGTCCACGACCTGCCCCGCCAACCGCACCGCGATCCGTGACGTCACCCGCCGCGACTTTGTCGACGGCAGCTACGACTGGGACATCGAGCTCTCCGACCTCGGCGCCGGCACGTTTACCCTCGCGGTGGGCGGCAACGACGTGAACGGCAACGGCGGCAGCGGCAGCGGCGACGACAACGCCAACGCCACGCTGGAATTCACCGTGACCGGCGGCGCGGGCGGCGAGGGCGAGGGCGAAGGCGACCCGCCGGTCGGCGAAGGTGAAGGCGAAGCCCCCGTCGGCGAAGGCGAAGGCGAACCCGCCGCCGAAGGCGAAGGCGAGCCCGCGGCGGAAGGCGAAGGCGAGCCCGTGGCGGAAGGCGAAGGCGAAGACGGCGGCGACGTTGGCGGCGGCGGCTGCTGCTCGCTCACCGGCACCAGCCCGGCGTCGTCGGTCGGCCTCGTCGTCGTGCTGGCGATGCTGCGTCGGCGCCGCCAGCGCTGAAGCCCGCGCGCAGCGAACGCGGTGACAGGCGCGCCCTTCGGGGCGCGCATTTTTTTGCCGCCGTCGATCTGCCTCGAACGCCCGGTCGCTTGAGCCAGCAACGACGGTGACGCATCCTCC
>JBKJNL010000227.1:0-8123 GCA_046593615.1 Myxococcota bacterium
GGCGGCCGACCCTGCTGAGGTAGACGCTTCGCGCTGCCAGAGCTCTGGCAGTGCTGCGCGTGACGCCGTGATCGAGGACCACGTACTCATAGTAGCCCCCATCGCTCATCAGTCGGGGCCGCTCGGGGCGCACCGAGATCGAAAACACGTCCATGTTGCGGCCAGAAAGCGTGACCGTGTCTTGACCCTGGATCGCCGATCCGCTGCGGGTCGCATCGAACCAGGCAACGACCCGGCCGTTGCCGTTCGAAGTGGTCCAGCTGCGGCTGATCGAGAGCCCTGGTCCGCTCAAGGAGACACTCACCGAGCCAAGCGATGCTGACGGCAAGCGATACTCAAGGCGCACGAGGAACGATGACCAGGTCAACGAGGTCGGTTGAAGCGCGGCCTTCAAGTACGACGTCGTCGACGGAAATTTGGCGAAAGGCGGACTGCTTGAGGGCGTGAGCGACCAGCGGCCCGCGGCGCCGGCGAGCGTCGTTACGGCGTCTGCGCCAGTGGGCACCGTCGCTGGCGACTCAAAGAGCTGGGCCCTCAGCACGGCGACCGATGCGTCGGCATCGCTTCTCTTGGTCGGCCCGCGATCCAGGCTCGGCCAGCTGATGAATGGGTCCAAGGCCTCGTCGATGCGCCCCACGTCGCTACTGAAACGCACGTCGCCGGCGCGAGCCCAGACGCCGCCTTGAACAAATTCGCTGGTGGCGATGGCGGCGACGGAGGCCCGGGCCGCGGCGAACTCAGCACCCGGCCACAGCGTTTTCAGATCGGGATCAACGACGACGATGTCGCCGGCGTTGCGCACAGTGCCGCTGCTGACCCGGAAGTCGAAGTCGGGCACCAGCTCGCGGGTGACCACGCCATCGTTCTCCGCACGCAATGGCAGCTCGACGGTGGTGCCGCTGTCGGGATCGAAGGGGCACACCACGCTCTTCGCTGTCGAGCCGGGGCAGGTTGCGGGCAAGCACTGGCTCTCTTCGGTCGCCGTCGGCGGTCGGCTGCGCAGGCCCACCGCGGCCGCGATCGAATCGCGCGGCGCTGCCAGCAGGCGGCCAAGGTGGCTCGACTGCACGAAGGTGAAGCGGTCGGCGCTGGCGGCGGCCTCGACGCTGGCTGTGAACAGGGTGTTGTCACCAGGATCGGTCGGGTCGACCCACATGATGCCGATGCCGCGTGAAAGAGGATCGTCGGGGTTGGCCCGATCGCCGGCAAAGTCACGGTGGCGCAGCTTGCTGATCGGGCCGTTGAAAGCGTTGAAGGTGCGGTCGATGTCCTCGGTCTCTGCCTGGCGAGCTCGACCGACGGGCATCCCGACCACACTGGAGCGGCGGAACTCCTGGGTGCCGTAGAGAAACGGCGGCAACAAGTTGACCCATGGGTCCTGGAAGAGAAGCGTTCCGTCTCTCGAATCGTCGGTGTGAAAGCTCGAGATCCACTCACTGCCGTACCGCGCGGTGATGGGGTCATCGACGAGGTATCCGCCTCGGGCGTAGGGCCGCCAGGTGTCCTCGGGTGATGGGTCGATGCCGTCGAGCAGGGTGGTCGAGATCTCGAAGTTGTAGCGGCGCCGCTGGAGCGTCGTCTCGCGCAAGGTTCGGGACATCATCGCCATCCCGCGGCTGTGGCCCAGCAAATCTACAAAGATTCGATGAGTGCAGACGTCATCGCCGCGAGCGTCGGCATCAAGGATGGCCTCGTTCAATCGAGCGTTCAGGTCGCGAGCGGTGCGTCGGGAGGCCTCGTGCGCCGACGACCTGCCGAGCTGCTCGAAGCCAGCGCCGAGCGCGGCGGCAAGGAAGCGCAGCCGCGTGGTTGGATCGCTCTGGACGGGGACGTCTGCCAGGCACAGCTCCGGCTCGAAGGGGCTGTTGAAGAGCAGGAACAGCGAGCTGGCCCAGAACGAGATGGGCTCAGGCGCCGCTACCGCCGGCGGCGTCACCGCCCAGCACAGCGGCGCCGGTGTGATCATCCCACCCAACCAGCCACCGCGGCCGAGACCGATGAGAACGGACCCTTCATCCGTGCGGTCCTCCCAATGGCCGCGAACATCGATGAAGCGCACGGGGCAAAGCTGGGGCGGCGAGGTGGTGACATCGCGAAAAGCGCCTGCGGGCCGGCGGGCGGCGTTGACCTTCAACACCTCGCTGGCGAGCAGTCGGTTGAAGCGGGCCAGCGCGTCCTAGGCGACGTTGTTGGTGATCATGCCGTGGGCTGCGGCGGCGATGTAGGTGGCGCACGGGGGCGGCTGCTGGCGAATGATGATCAGCTTGCCGCTGATCTCGTCGACCAGGGCGACGTCCCACTGGCTATCGCCGTTGAATTGACCGGTGACGATGTCGGACGCTTGCCGCTCAACTGTCGGGTTCGCGATGTCGACATAGCTGCCGACGACCATCTGGCGGCGGTTCAAGCCGCTCACGCCGATGGGCACGGCGTAGAAGCGCTCGTTCTTGCTTCCATCAATGACCACAAGGGTGCCGCCGTCGGGGCTGAAGGCGAGGCGGCTGAGCGGCTCGCGCGCCGACGCCACCGCCACCGCCTCGAGCGGCACGGTGAGCGCGGGCAGCGGGCTCAACACGCCGGTGTCGACGCGGAACCCCTCGCAGCAGACCGTCTTGGCGGGCCACCACCAGCAGGTCGCTGTTGGTCGTGAACGCCAGATCGTTGACCGTCGCGGAAAGGGACTGCGTGGCCCGCAGGGCAAAGCGCACATGGCGGTCGCTGCCGACCACCTCGTCGAGGATCTCGAAGAGGCTCAAGCTGGTGTTGTCGGTGACGACGCCAACGAACGAGCGCCCAGTGCTGTTCTTGAAACCGAGGATCTGCTTGGCGATCGCGGTGCCCGGCAGGTCGAGCGAGTCGCACAGGGCGTTGGTGCCACCAAAGGTCTCGCTGAACGGGAAGCCCGTCGGCACCACCGTGCAACCGGCGCGGTAGACCCGCAGGCGGGTGTTGGCGACGACGACGGCGGCGCCGACCACGGCGGGCAGTCCGCCAGCGGGGCCGGGGCTGGCGGTGATGAACGGGAGGCTCGCAGAATAGACCCCGGTGGTGCTGCCGCTGTAGCGCTGTAGACCCGTATTGTTGACCGCCACGAAGTCTCCGCGGCCATTGGCATCCCAATCGCCGGCGGCGAGCTGGGCATTGGCAATCACAGAAGGCGTGGAATTGGGCGATTGCGGAAGAGAAAGCTTGGCCGTCGATCGGATGCTGCGAAAGACAGACGCTGTTGTCGTGCTGGAGATGATCAGGTCGTCTCTCTCCTGGCCCGCTCCGTCAATATCGACCGCGAACAGAGACCGCGCGCCGGTGCTCACGACAGCGAACGGAGATGCGTCAGGCCCGTCGAAAGTCAGCCCATCGTCGTCGACACCCGTACCGACGACGATGGGCCCACCCGGCAACAGGGTGCATGCGGGGTTGGACGATCGACACGCCACCTCGGAGCAGTCCGTGATGCCGTCGAAGTCGTTGTCGAAGCCGTCACTGCACAGACTCTGTCCATCTTCAATGGCGGCCCGGCTGGCTGTGGCTGTCAACATCACGCCTACGGAACACAAGATAACAGTCGCTCTGACCCATTTTGACATATGAACGCCCCCTCTGCTGCGGTGATGCGATTTCGCTGCATCCAGTCAATGAAGTACTGATCGCCGTGATCGGCTTCTGGAACCGAAAATGCGTAGGAATTATAGGTCAAGGAAATGAGCCCAGCTATCGACACCGGTCCGCGGCCATCGATGTCGACGAGATCGACGAGGTCAGCGCAGCTGTCGATACGCAGATCCCCGCCCAACGAGCGAAGTGCCGGCACGGCGACCTTGATCGCCGCAGTGGTGATCGTGAGGGAGCCCAAGACCTCGCTCAAAGCAGGAAAGACAATCTCATCGGCGGCATCGACGATCCCCGTGCTCTGCACCGTCACATCGCCAGCTTTGCGCAAGGCCCCCAACCCCTCGGTGTGGGTCACGAACAGCTCGCCCACCTCCTCGAGCGAGACAAAGCCGGTCGGCAGCGGCGTCTGGATGAAGTTGGCGCGAACAACGTTGTTGAACCCGCCCACCTCTTTGACGCCCTTGAGCTGGCCCAGGTCGGTGACGCCGTTGAAGCCGACGACGACGTCGGGCTTGACCTCGTCCGGGTCGCTGACGGTGTCAAAGATGTTGCTGTTGAAGGCGCCGAGCACCTCAAGGCTCGGAAACTGCTCGTCGCTGACCTCGGCGTCGCCGAACAGCAGGCCGTTGACGAAGGTGCAGCGCTCGAAGGCCCGGTCCTCGTAGGGGATGAGGTTTTCTTCGTCGAAGTCGATGGCGAAGCCGCCCTGGCGGAAGGTCAGGGCGGCGTCGAAGCGACCGTCTTCGCAGAAAACCAGCTTGCCCGGGTCGCAACCGCTCAACGCGATCACGCCCAGCACGACGACCCTTGCGCTGCGCATCGAACCCCCGCTTCCACAGTCCGCCCATTGTCCGGCGTGATGCAAGAGTTGCTGCGATCCTCCGCGCAATCGTTGTTGCTCGGAGCAGGCCCACGCCGACGGGGACGACATCGTCGCGCATCTGCGGCGGGTCGCAGATGGTGCGGCCGCGATCCCACAACGCGATGGTCTTGCCGGCGAGGGCGACGCCGAAGTAGGCGACAAGCTCCTCGAGCATGACGCCGCTGGCCGCGTGTTGGCGGCGTCGACGGCTTCGAGGATCGATGGGGGCGCCGTGCTTGTGGCTCCACGCGAGGGCGTCATTCGGGAAGCACGAGCCGCCGCAGCCGACGGCCGGGCAGAGGAACGCTCCCCGGTGCGCGAGTCGCTGCTCATGCCGCGGCGCACGTCGTCGACAGAGGGGCCGACGCCTATGCGCACGGTGGTGGCGTCAGCGACCTGTTGGCTGGCGTCGAGCACGAAGCGCAGGTCCGCGGGGCCGCGGCTGCCCAGGGCGAACGACGTCGAGAACTGCAGGCGGCATCAGCTCATGGCTCATCAGGCAGCAAGGCGGACTCCCGGGCGACGGCGCCAGAGCATCCACATCAACGCGGCCCACAAGACCTTGCGGTGGTTCTTCTGCTTCTTCCGGTGCTCGTCGACCAGCCCGGTCACGACGATCGGGTCGAGCACGCCGTCGGCCTCGACGTGGCGCGCCGACAGCAACTCGTCGACCAGGGGCCGCAGGGCGCCGTTCAACCACGACGCCACCGGCATGCCGAAGCCCTTCTTGCGGCGCGCGAGGATCGAATCGGGCACGAGGCCGCGGGCGACCTCTTTGAGCAGGTGCTTGCTCGACACATTGCCGAACCGCCTGTGCGGCGGGCCACGCAGCTTGTCGTCGACGGCGAGGGACAGGGCCAGCTCGACGACGCGCCGATCGAGCAGCGGCGCGCGGATCTCGAGGCCGACGGCCATCGAGGCCCGGTCGACCTTCTGCAGCACGCCGCCCGCCAGGTAGGTGCGCAGGTAGCCCCACGTCAGCACGTCGAACACGTCGCGCGCGCCGCGGCTCTGGGCCTCGCGCGCGAGGTCGTCGAGGGGCCACAGCAGCTCGCGGGCGTGCAGCCGCTCGCGCACCTCGGGTCGCAAGAGCCCGCGCAGCCGCCCGTCGGTGGCCCCCGTCAAGAAGCGCTGGTGGCGGTGCAGCGGCCGGGGCTCGCCGACGCCGTCGACGGTGCGCCGCACTTTTTCGCTCAAGGCGAGGTCGGCGTGGGAGACCGGCATCGCATCGCCCAGTTGCGCAAACAACGAAGCGAACGAAGCGGCGAAGGGAAGCCCGCGCGACGCCCGCGACCAGAGCCGCCCGGCCGGCGTCTGCAGCAGCTGCTCGACGAGAAACGTCGGGTAGCCGAGGAACAGCTCGTCGCCGCCATCGCCGCCGAGAGCCACCGTCACGCGCTGGCGGGCGAAGCGCGACAGCAGGTAGGTCGGCACCACGCTGTGGTCGGCGAAGGGCTCGGCGAGGTGGGCGCCGAGGGTCGGCACCACGTCGAGCAGCGCCCGCTCATCGAGGATGTGCTCGTGGTGGCGGCTGCCGATGTGGCGGGCCACCAGCCGCGCGTGGCGGCTCTCGTCGTAGCTGGGCTCGCGAAAGCCGATGGAAAAGGTCTCGAGCTGCGTCGTGTGGCGCGCGGCCAGGGCGGCGACGAGGCTCGAGTCGACGCCGCCCGACAGGAACACGCCCACCCGCACGTCGGCTTGCAGGCGGGTGGCTACGGCGTCGTCGACGGCGCCGCGGAGGAGGGCGACGCGGTCGTCGAAGCCCGGCGGCAGATCGACGGCGCCGAAGCGCAGGTCGTGAAACGGGCGCGAGCGCAGGTGGTCCCAGCTGTCGGGGCGCAGCAGGTCGACCTCGACGACGTGGCCGGCGGGGAGCTTCCAGGCGCCCTCCCACACCGAGTCGGGGTCGACGACGAAGTCAAAGGCGAAGTAGCGGGCGACGGCGTCGACGTCGAGGTCGCGGCTGCGTCCGGCAAGCCCCTCGAGGGCCGAGAGCTCGCTGCCAAAGGCCAGGCGCGGCGCGCCGCCAAAGAAGCGCGGGCCGGCGATGGTCAGCGGCTTCTTGCCCATCGGGTCGCGCGCGAGGATCAAGCGGCCGCGGGCGACGTCGACAAAGGCAAAGGCGAACATGCCCGACAGGCGTCCACACGCGTCGCTGCCGTGCTGCACCAACGACCGCAGCAGCGTCTCGGTGTCGCTGTGGTCGCTGTGGAAGCGGTGCCCCTGCCCCTCGAGCTCCTGGCGCAGCGCGCGGTGGTTGTAGAGCTGGCCATTGAAGACCAGCGCGTGCCGCTCGCGCCTGGCGCTGTTGTGGGTGCCTTTGACGTCGCTGGCGGCGCCGCTCTGGCCGTCGACGTCGACCATGGGCTGCGCGCCGCCGACGTGATCGAGGATCGACAGGCGCCGGTGGGCGAGGCCGACGTGGGCGAGGCGCCCCGGCCCGCGCCAGAGCCCCTGCCCGTCGGGTCCGCGGTGCGCGAGAGCCGCGGCCATGCCGCGCAGGTCGGCGGCGTCGACGACGTCGCCCGGGGCCTCGATCAGTCCGGCGATGCCGCACATGTCTCAGCGGACCTCGAGCACGGGCGTGGGACCAGGCGTCGGCCCAGCGGCGCTGGCAGCGTGAAAGGGCAAGGCGTCGGCGCGCGCCGGGCCGCCCGTCTGCTCCTTGACCAGATAGATCGGCTTTTTCTGCGATTCGTGATAGGTGCGCACCTGCAGCTCGGCCAGCAGCCCCAGCATCACGCTTTGCATACCCAGCAGCACGAGAAAGCCACCACAGAGACCGAGCGAAAACATGTGGTGCCACTCGATGCTGAAAACCTTCATGACGACGACGGCAGCAGCGCAGCCCATGCCAGACAGCAACAACCAGAAGCCATAGAAACCGAAGAAATAAATCGGTTTGGTCGCATAGCTGCCGAGCAGCTTGACCGTCAATAAATCAAGCAGGACCTTGAAGGTCCGCCCAACGCCGTATTTCGACACGCCGGCCACGCGCGGGCGGTGGTTGACGACCAGCTCGGTGACCCGCGCGCCGGCCCAGGCCGCGTGCACCGGGATGAAGCGGTGCATCTCGCCGTAGAGGTGGACGTTGTCGAGCACGCTCTTCTTGTAGGCCTTGAGCGTGCAGCCGTAGTCGTGGATGTCGACGCCGCCGACGCGGGCGATGATGGCGTTGGCGATGACCGACGGAAAGCGGCGCGACCACAGCCGGTCTTGCCGGTTCTTGCGCCAGCCCGAGACGACGTCGAAGCCGCGATCGAGCTCGGCCACGAGCCGCGGGACGTCGGCGGGATCGTTTTGCAAGTCGGCGTCGAGGGGGACGATGACGTCGCCGGTGGCGTGGTCGAAGCCGGCGACCATGGCCGCGGTCTGGCCGAAGTTGCGGCGAAAGATGATGGCCCGGTAGCGCGGGTCGCGGGCCGCCTGCTCCTTGATGAGCTCGGGGGTGCGGTCGCGGCTGCCGTCGTCGATGAGCAACACCTCGAGCCCGCCCGCCAACGACGACGCCATGGCATCGATCTCGGCGAACAGGCGCGGCAGGCTCCCTTCTTCGTTGAAGCAGGGCACGACGAGACTGACCTTCATCGACGTCGTCGTTAGCATGGGCGCGGCGGGTTCGGCGGAAGACGAGCCGAGGAACCGGTGG
>JBKJNL010000270.1:0-4751 GCA_046593615.1 Myxococcota bacterium
CAGGGGATGCACCCAGACCGGCACCGTCCAGTGCCAGAGCGTCACCACCGGGTGCATGCCTTCGGCGCGAATGGCGTCGAGGATCTCGACAAAGTGATCGAGCTCGGCGTCGTTGTAGACGCCCGGCTCGGGCTCGATGCGCGACCAGTCGAGGCCCAGGCGAAAGGTGTCGAGGCCCAGCGCCTTTGCCCGCGCGATGTCGTCGACGAACAGCCGGCCGAAGCCGTTGCCGTCGCCGTTTTGCTGGCCGCCGACGCCCTTGCCCATCTCCATCCAGCGCTTCCAGTTGGAGTCGACTGCGTTGCCGTCGACGCCGAGGTCGCCTTCGGTCTGCCACTGCGCGATGGCCGTGCCCCAGGCGAAGTCGTCGTCAAAGGTGACCGCCTGGAACTGGGGGCCCGGCGGGACCGGGTCGGCGGGCGGGCACCCGCCCAGCAAGGTGCCCAGCAGGCACGCGGTGGCGCTGATGACGACGACAAGGAGGCGGCTCATGGCGGCAGCGTAGCGCACGACGGTCGCAGTTCCAGCGGCCGGTTTCGCGCCCCTGCCCGGCTGCGGCTCAAGCCGTTTGGGCTTCGGGGTTCTGGCGAATGCGCTAATGCGCGGCCTGTTCGAGAGACCCAGACCCGACGAGGACCCAATGGCGGACAACGGCGCGCGCTACGTGTGGCTCGACCTCGAGATGACCGGTCTCGACGACAAGACCTGCGCGATCATCGAGATGGCCATCATCATCACCGACGGTGAGCTGAACGAGCTGGCCATGCTCGAGCAGTGCATCTGGCAACCCGACTCGATGCTCGAGACCATGGGCCCGTTCGTCCGGCAGATGCACACCGACAACGGGCTGCTCGAAAAGGTGCGGGCCAGCAAGCTCGGGCAACAAGACGCCGAACAAAAAGCCGTCGAGCTGTTGAGCGCGCATGTCCCTTTCAAGAAGGGCGTCCTCGCCGGCAATTCGATCTGGCAAGACCGGCGGTTCCTGCTGCGCCACATGCCGTTCTTCGAGAGCTACCTGCACTACCGGCAGATCGACGTCTCGACGATCAAGGTGTTGTCGAAGCAGTGGTACGGCCCCCGGGGCGAGGCCCCGGGTAAGCCCTCGTCGCACACCGCGCTCGACGACATCCGCGCCAGCATCGCCGAGCTCAAGTGGTACCGCGACCACTGCTTCGTGCTCGTGCCGAACCCCTGAGCGCCGTGAGCGTGAGCCACCGCGGGTGACGCGAAGCCGACAGACGACGCGCCGGCGCAGCGATGGTCTCACGCCTGCGGATTCCACACGCCCAGGGGCAACCGGCGCGTTCGTGCCGGCAGAAATGGCTCGCTGGGGCGCTTCACCACAGTCAGGGCTTTTTGCCCACCGATCTGCGTCAGTTCCGCCACGATCGCGACCTGGTGTTCGATCGGTGCCGCAGGGGGACCTCGTGCGCGTCGTGGCATGACGGCTGCTCAACCCGATCATGCAAACCGCTTGTGCCGTCGTTGTCGGTGACCTGAGCCTGGTCCGCGCGCTCGGCAAGAATCGCATCCCGGTCGTGCTGGCGACCTCGCAGCCGCACAGCTCCGTCGCCCTCTCGCGCTACTGCTCCGAGGTCGTCGTCGTCCCCGACGTCGTCGATGCCCCCGACGCCGCCGTGGACGCGGTCGTCGCCTGGGCCCGCCGCCAGTCCGCGCGGCCGGTGATCTTTTGCCAGGGCGACCACGACCTGCTGGCGTTCTCGCGGGCCCGCGCCCGCGTGCTGCCACACGCGCACCTGCCCCTGCCCGACGCCGAGATGGTCGAAGACCTCGTCGACAAGGTGCGCTTCGCGGCCCTGGCGCGGCGGCTCTCGCTGCCGGTGCCGACGACGACGACGCTGCTCGTGGGCACGTCGCTCACGAAGCAGCTGCAGGCCTGGCGCGACTTTCCTTGCGTGCTCAAACCCGCGTATCGCTCGACCTGGGTCGGCTCGGCGTTGCAGGTCGAGGGCAGCGCCGTCGCTGCAAAGGCGATGCGCGTCGAGAACCGGGCCGAGCTCGAGCGCGTGGCGCCGCTCATGGCCAAACACGACACCGATTTGATCCTGCAGCAGGCCATCGACGGCGGCGAGGATCGCATCGTCAGCTACCACGCCTACGTCCGCCCCTCGGGCGAGGTCGTCGCGGAGTTCACCGGCCGCAAGGTGCGCACCGCGCCGCGCCGCTATGGCTTCTCGACCTGTGTCGAAATCACCGACGAGCACGACGTCAAGGCGCTCGGCCGCGACATCATCCGCCAGCTCGGCTTCTCGGGGGTCTTGAAGATGGACTTCAAGCGCGATCCCCGCGACGCGCGCTTGTTCCTCCTCGAGATCAACCCGCGCTTCAACCTCTGGCACCACCCGGCCGCCGTCGCTGGCGTCGACATCGCGGGCCTCGTCTACGCCGATTGCGTCGTCCCCGGCTCGGCGCGGACCCCGACGTCGATTCGCAGCGGCGTGCGCTGGATGGCCGGCCGCGATGACCTGCGCTCGATGCGCGAGCACCGCGCCGCCGGTGACCTGTCGCTGGCCAGCTGGCTGCGACAGGTCGCCACCGCCGACGTCAACGAAGACTTCTCGTGGCGGGACCCGCTGCCCGGGCTGCAAGAGCTCCGGCTGGTGGCCGAGCGCAAGGTGCGGCGCCTGCTGGCGAGGGTCACGCCGACGTTTCTGGCGGCGAGCTCTCCGACGACGCCTCCGACGACGGCTCCGGCAATGCCGGCAACGCCGGGAAAGGTGTGACCATGCAGATCGCGCTGCTGTCCGACATCCACGGCAACCTCGAAGCCCTCGACGCCGCCCTGCTCGACGTCGATCGGCGTTCGCCCGGCGCCCGCGTCGTCTGCGCCGGCGACGTCGTCGGCTACGGACCCGACCCCGAAGCCTGCCTGGAGCGGCTGCTCGAGCGGGACGCGGTCATCGTGCGTGGCAACCACGAAGAAATGGTGCTGGGCTGGCGCGACGACGACGCCTGCGTGTGCTCGGGCATCCTGGCCGTCGCCTGGACCCGCGAGCACGTCTCGCGCCGCACCTTGAACCTGCTCGCGGCGCTCCCGCCGGTCGTCGACCTCGGTGACCTGGTCGTCTGCCACGGCGATCTCGACGACGCCGGCACCTACGTCTCCGACGCGGCCCGCGCCGCCACCGCGCTCGAGCGTCTGCACGAGCTGCATCCGGCGGCCCGCCTGCTGGTGTGCGGACACACCCATCACGCGATGTGCTTCTCCGGCCTGCGCGGGCTGGTCCCCGTGCGCCGCGGCACCGGCGACGTCGACGTCGCTGACGACGCCGGCCCCTGGCTGCTGAACCCCGGGGCGGTGGGCCAGGCGCGCGACGGCGCCCCGCTTGCCTCGTACGCGCTGCTCGACCTCGAGCGGCGCACGGCCTCGTTTCTGTCGCTCGGCTACGACCACACGGCGACGGTCGCAAAGATGCGCCGCGCCGGCCTCACTCCCGAGGTGGTGCTGACGCGCCCGCGGGGCGCCGGCCGGCGCCTGGCACCGCTCAAGGCCCGCGCTGCCCGGCTGTGGGTGCGGACGCGGCCCCTGCTGTCACAGCTCGGTGTCCGCGTGGGCAAGCAGGTGGGCACGCAGCTCGGCACGCAGCTCGGCGCGCGAGCCGGGGAAGCGGATCTCGGTGGCGACGTCGGCGGCGAAATCGGAGTTCGCCTCGGCGGCCAGCTCGGCGAGCACCTCGGCTCGACCGCCGACGGCCGGGCCAGCACCGGCGCCCCCGAGTTCCCCGCGCCGCTGCTGCGCCGGCGGGCGCTGGCTCTGGCGCAAAAGGCGCTGCACGCCTCGGGCATCGCCCGCGCGATGAACCTGGCCCGCTCGCTCAAAGACGGCGACGACGGTGGCGCCATGATCCTTTGCTACCACTCGATCTCGACGAGCGAAGAGGTCCCCTTCGTCGATCCGCGCTTCTCGGTGACGCTGCAGGTGTTCGAGCAGCAGATGCGCTTCCTCGCCAACGAGCGCCACGTGCTGTCGATGTCGGACCTGGTCGATCGCCTGCAGCGCGGCACGCGCATCCCGCCCCGCAGCGTCGTCGTCACCTTTGACGACGGCTACCTCAGCAACTTCCGCGTCGCGGCACCCGTGCTCGATCGCCTGCGTCTGCCGTCGCTCGTCTACCTGCCCACCGGCCAGATCACCCGCGCGCAACCGCAGTTCATCGACGTCGTCCATGGTGCCTTTGCTCTGCGCACGCGCGACACCCTCGACGTCCCGCAGGCCGGCCTGCGCACCGTCGAGCTGCACGACAAGAACGTGGTCCAGCGGACCTATCTCGAGCTCGCCGATCGATTGAGCCACATGAGCCTGGGCGGCCGCGAAGAGGTCCTTGACCTCGTCATCGATCAGCTGCGCCCCTCGCGCCCGACACCGCGCCTGACGATGACCTGGGACGACGTCATCGAGCTGCGCGCGCGCTACCCGCGCTTCGCGGTCGGCGTCCACACCCGCGACCACGTCGACCTCACTGCCTGCGACGCCGACACCGCCGGCCGCGAGCTGCGCTCGTGCATCTCGGACTTCCGCATGTCCCTCGGCCGCGACCCCGAGCACTTCGCCTTTCCCTATGGCCGCTCCTGTGCGCGCACCCGCGACGATGCCAGCACGACATCGCTGCGCTCCGCCGTCGTGACCGAGCCCGCCGAGCTCGTGCGCCGCGGCGCCGACGTCTTTCACCTGCCCCGCCTCATCGCGCCGCGCACGATGGAGCTGTTCCCGTTCTTCACCAGCGGCGCCT
>JBKJNL010000371.1:0-3248 GCA_046593615.1 Myxococcota bacterium
TCGGTGGTCGCCGTGTGCGCCGCCGGCGAAGACAAAAACGGCAACGGGCAGGTGGAGCCCACCGAGACCGATCCGACCGTCGCCGACAGCGACGGCGACGGCGTCAACGACGGCCCCGAGCAGATCGCCGGATCGGACCCGCTCGACACCGATTCCGACAACGACGGCCTGACCGACGGCCGCGAGCGCGACCTCAACACGAGCCCGATCCTCTCCGACACCGATGGCGACGGCGTCAGCGACAAGATCGAGGTCGACAGCAACAGCGACCCCCGCGACACCGACACCGACGACGACGGCCTCACCGACGGCGAAGAGCGCGCGCTCGGCAGCAACCCCCGCCTGGCCGACAGCGATCGCGACGGGCTGAGCGACAGCGACGAGCGCGATCGGGGCACCAGCTTGACCAACGGCGACACCGACCGCGACGACGTCTCTGACTTTGCCGAGGTCAACCGCGTGCCGCCGACCTTGCCCGCCGACAGCGACAGCGACGACGACGGCCTCAACGACGGCCGCGAGCTGGCGCTGGGCACCGATCCCAACGACAACGACACCGACAACGACGGGGCCAACGACGGCGCCGAGGTCACCGCGGGCACCGACCCCGGCTCCGTCGACGCCGACCGCGACGGCCTCACCGACGACTTCGAAGGCCTCATCGGCACCAACCCGGCGCTGGCCGACAGCGACGGCGACGGCCTCGCCGATGGTGACGAGCTGGCGGCGCTGCTCGTCGGCGGCGACGAGCCGCGCGACAGCGACGGCGACGGCCTGATCGACGCCCTCGACGACGACGACGACGACGACGGCATCAGCACCCTCGCCGAGACCGACGACGACAGCGACGCCGACGACGTCCCGAACCACCTCGACGACGACTCCGACGGCGACGGCCTCGGCGATGACGACGAAGGCGGCGACGACTTCGACGGCGACGGCATCGCCAACTTCCTCGACCTCGACTCCGACGGCGACAACCGCGACGACGAAGACGAAGGCCTGGGCGACGCCGACGGCGACGGTGACCTCGACTTCCTCGACGCCACCGACGACACGGTCGTCGAAGACCTCGACGACGACAACGACGGCCTGAGCGACCTCGACGAAGCCGACCTCGGCACGAACCCGCTGAGCGCCGACAGCGACGGCGACGGCGTGCTCGACGACCTCGAGGTGCGCGACGTCGACGATCCCCGCAACACCGACGGCGACGACCTCATCGACGCTCTCGACGCCGACGACGACAACGACGGCCTGCCGAGCGTCGACGAGAAATCGGCCTGCGATGCCGCCGGCTCGTGCGACAGCGATGGCGATGGCCTGCCGGCGTTGCGCGATCCCGACAGCGACGGCGACGGCGCCCTCGATGGCGACGACGACGGCCTCGGCGACGCCGACAGCGACGGCACCCCCGACTTCCTCGACGACGACAGCAACAGCATCACGGCCGGAGACCCGCCTCCGCCGCCGCCCGACGAGCCCGCGGGTTGCTTCGGCGCCCAGACCCCGCCGGCGCCGCTGCTGGCCCTGTTCGCGGTCCTCGGTGCGCTGCTGCGTCGCCGCCGCTGCCACGACGAGCAGCCCCAGGCGCAGGTGGCCGCGTGAAGAAGCTCCCGTTGCTGCGGTCGCTGTTGCTGGCCGTCGTCTCGCTGGGCGCGACGAACGCGCTGGCCGCCCCCGGTGACGACGACGCCAGCTGCGTCTCGGCCACTGCCAACAGCGCGCTGGTCTGCAACGCCGATCAATGGCGCGAGAGCGGCGCGCTGTTCACCTGCGCCAACAACGCCGCCGAGCTCGACACCGACGGCGACAAGGTGCGCCAGACCGTCTCCGGCCTCGTCGTCGGCGTGACCTACGAGCTGCGGCTCAAGGGCCTGCGCAGAGACCCCGGCGTGAACGCCATCGTCACCGTGCGCGTGCTCAACGGCGCGGCCACCGTCGTCACCGCCGACCAGGGCCTGCCGGCCACCGGCAACGCGCAGGATCCGGGCACGCGCCAGCTCAACTTCGTGGCCCCGGCGACCAGCGTGGTCGTCGAGATCGTGCGGCCGACCATCGACGGCGGCAACGGCACCAGCGTCATCGACGACGTCGTGGTGACGCCTTCCGACAGCGGCAACGCCGACCTCGCCGGCGGCGACGAGCTCAGCGACCGCCAGGAGCTCTGCAACGGCCAGGGGCGCGCGACCAACCCGCGGGTCGCCGACACCGACGTCGACGGCGTGCAAGACGACGAAGAGGTCATCGGCAACTACGAGGGCAACCGGGCCAACCCCAACGACCCCGACACCGACGACGACGGCCTGTGCGACGGCAGCCTCGCCGTGGCCAACGTCTGCCTCCGCGGCGAAGACGAGAACAACAACGGCGCCCTCGACCGCCTCCTGCTCGAGTCGAGCCCCGCCGTCGCCGACACCGACGGCGACACCGTGCGCGACGACGTCGAACAGACCCGGGTCATGAACCCGCTGTCCGACGACACCGACCTCGACGACCTGCGCGATCCCGACGAGCTCGCCCGCGGCACCAACCCGCTCGTCGCCGACACCGACGGCGACACTCTGCGCGACGGCCTCGAGGTCGCGCTGGGCACGAGCCCGCTGCTGCAAGACACCGACCGCGACGGCGTGCGCGACGACGTCGAAGCCAACGACACCTCGGGCGTCACCTCGCCGCTGTTGGCCGACAGCGACGGCGACGGCCTGTGCGACGGCGACCGTGCCGTCACCCCGACCTGCGCCGCCGGCGAAGACCTCAACCGCGACGGCGTGGTGCAAGCCACCGAGACCAACGGCAGCACCCCCGACACCGACGACGACGGCCTCACAGACGGGCAAGAGCGGCTCACGGTGCTCTCGAACCCGCTGGTGCGCGACACCGACGGCGACGGCCTGCTCGACGGGCAAGAGGTGCAGACCACCAACAGCAGCCCGCTGTTGCGCGACACCGATGGCGACGGCCTCGAAGACAACAACGAGGTCGCCCTGGGTGCGAACCCGCGCGTCAGCGACAGCGACGGCGACGGCCTCGTCGATGGCGTCGACGTCGCCGCCGGCGGCAACCCGCTGCTGGCCGACACCGACGGCGACGGCGTCGGTGATCGCACCGAGCGCGACGACGGCACCGGCCTGAACGACCCCGACAGCGATGACGACAACCTCGGTGACCTGCAAGAGAAGCAGGCCGGCTCGAACCCGCGCTTGAGCGACACCGACGGCGACGCCGTCATCGACGGCACCGAGGTC
>JBKJNL010000678.1:0-3378 GCA_046593615.1 Myxococcota bacterium
CTCGTCGTCGCTTGCGACAAGCCGTCGCCGCCGCCCCAGCCGATGACGCCGACGCCGTCGTCATCGGCCGACGTTGTGGTCGCCGACCCGCATGCCCATGGGGCGGGGCACGAGCACGGCGGCGCGCCCG
Source organism: Myxococcota bacterium (assembly GCA_046593615.1). Taxonomy (GTDB): domain Bacteria; phylum Myxococcota; class UBA727; order UBA727; family VGSZ01; genus VGSZ01. Next base: position 131 of record JBKJNL010000678.1, read on the forward strand.
GCACGCCGGCGCCGACGACGACGAAGTCCGTCAACTTCGTGTGGCCGCAGGACGGCAGCACGGTGTTCTCCGAGGTCGACGTCGCCTTTGGCGTCAACGGCATGGGCCTGCGAAAGGCCGGCGAAGATCCCCTCGACAGGGCCACCGGCCACCACCACATCCTCATCGACAGCGCTGACGTGGCCCTCGGCCAGGTGGTGCCAAAAGACGCCACGCACCTGCACTTCGGCGACGCCCAGACGTCGGCGCACCTGACGCTCACGCCCGGACCGCACGAGCTCGCGATGCAGCTCGCCGACGGCGCCCACCTCTCGTACGGCCCCGAGCTGGCGACGCGCATCAAGGTCACGGTCAAAGAGAAGCCGCCAAAGATGGGCGTCTCGTTCGCGAACCTGAAGAACGGCGACGTCGTCAAAAACCCCGTCGTCGTCAAATTCGCCGTCGACGGCTTCACGCTGCGTCCCGCCGGCGAAGACGTGCTCGACAAGACCTCGGGCCACCACCACGTGCTCATCGACGGACAGCCGAACCCGGTCGGCGCCGTGGTGGCCAAGGACGAAAAGAACCTCCACTTCGGCAAGGCCGAGACCGAGACGACGCTGACGTTGTCGCCCGGCGCCCACACCCTGACGCTGCAGCTCGCCGACGGCGCCCACATGAGCTACGGGCCGGCGATGTCGTCGACGGTGGCGATCACGGTCCAGTGAGGGACGCGCAGTGAAAGTCGGCGACCTCGTCGTCATTGCCACGATCGGAGCCGCCGCTGATGGGACGCCCGACGGCCCCTGGCGTGCTGGCGTCTTTCGCCTCGAGCGCGTGCTCGAAGACGGCCGGCTGCGCTGCTTCTCGTACGTCGACGGCGGCTTCGTCGTCGTCGACGCCGCCCTCGTGAAGCCCTGCCCGCCCAACACGCGGGCCGCCCCGTAGCGCTCAGCTTTTGGCGGGCTTCGGTTCCGGCTTCGGTTCCGTCTTTGGCGCGGTCTTGGGCTCCGCTTTCGGCTCGGGCTTTGGCGCCTCTTTCGCGGCGCCGTCTTTCTTTTCGGCGTCGCCCTTGGGTCCCTTCTTCTCGTTCTTCTTCTCGTCCTTCTTTTCGTCCTTCTTTTCGTCCTTCTTTTCGGGCGCGACCGGCGTCGCCGGCGCGGGCGGCGACCAGTCGAGAGAGCGCTCGACCAGCCGGCCTGCAGCGACCTTGACCTCGCCAAACACGCGCTGCTCGCCCTTGCGCTTCACGCCGAGCGCGTAGATGCCCGGCGGCAAGAACGCTTCTTCGCCGGCTTTGACGGCGACGACGGGGTCGCCGGTCGGCAGGCCCGACTTCAGGCGCGTGTAGTAGCCGACGTCGGCGGCCACGGCGGCGCCGCCGTCGATGACCTGGACGACCACGGTGCCGACGTCGATGTCGAGGCGGACGCGGTTCTGGCCGGCCTTTAACACCAGCTGCTTCCTGGCCGAAAGCGGCCCATGCGGCGTCGCCAGCGTCGTCGACACCTCGACCGTCTGCGGGCCGACGTTGAAGCTGGCGAGCCCGGCGGCGTCGGCGGCGCGCAGCGCGAGCGGGGCGTCGGCGCCGGGCAAGGTCAGCTCGACCGGCAGCGGCTTCGCTTCGCCACCAACGCGAACCTCGACGTCGAGGTGGGCCACGGCGGGGTTCACGGTGACGCGCGCGGTGCCGCCGGCCGAGACCGTGACCGTCTGCTGCGCCTGCGGCTTGCTGCCGTCGTCGAGGGCGGCGTCTTTGGTGGCCCGCACGACGTACTTGCCCGGCGACAGCCGGGCCTCGGTGTTGGGATCGATCTGGTTGAAGCCCGCCGTGGCCCCAGGCAGCAACAGGTCGACGACGACGTTTTCGGCGGCGCCCGCAGCAGACGGAGAGACGACGGCGGTCAGCTTGCCGGTCGAGTGCGACAGCTGCTTCTTTGTCGTCTTCTTGCCTTCGATGACGACGTTCTTCGTCAGCAGCTCGCGGAAATCGTGGGCGTCTTCGAGCTGGCTCACGAGGTCCCAGGTGCCGGCGGGCACGGTCATCGCCGTACCCGGCGTGATCTCGATCGCCCGGTTGCTGCTGCCCGGCTCGCGCAGGGCCACGATGGCCTTTGCCGGCCGGCCATTCTCGGTGACGTTCACGAGCAGCTCGCCGTCTGAGGCATCGAGCTTGATCTCGATCTTGTTGCCGGCGGTGACCTTGGTTTTCTGCTCGCCGCGCACATCGCGCGAGCTGCCGGCGGTGCCCTTCTCGACGATGCCGAGGACGCGGACGGTGCCGGCCTCGACGGCCAGCGCGGTGCGATCGCGGCCGCGGGCGACCTCGTGGTCGTAGCTGTCGTAGACGACGACGTTGCCCACGGTGAGCTTGCCTTCGCGCTCGATGCTCGTGAGCAAGAAGCCGGGGATGAAGCTCACCTTGAGCGTCTGGTCCTTTTTGGCGTTTACGCGCACGGTCTTTTTGACGACGCCCTCGGCCGCGGAGCAGGCGACGACGACGTCGACGGTGCCGGGCGCGACGGTGACGGCTTTGACGTCGTCGACGTGGTTGTTGGTGTCTTTGCCGTAGACGTCGGCGGAGCAGGGCTCGTTCTTCCAGCGCAGGTCGCCCCCCTTGGCCACCTCGAAGGTCAGCGTGACGTCGTCAAGCGCGGCGACGAGCAGGAAAGGGGCGAAGAGACCAAGCGCGGGCATCATGCCCGTGACGATGCATCTTCACCGGCAGGCCCGCTACGGGGCTTGAGGCCCTTCAGGGCCGCAAGCAGAGACCGCAGCTCGGCGTCGTCGACGACCAGGCCACCGAAGCGGGCGCGCTCGTAGACGTCGACGGCCCGCTGCAGCAGCACCACGTCGAGGCCGGCGGTGGCTTCGCGCAACGTCGAGGTGTCGCTCGGCCGCCCCGGGGTGGGCCCCTTGCTGCGCAGGCGCTCCGCAGCCGCCAGGATTTCGGTGGCCAGCTTGTCGGCCCGCAGGCGACGACGGGCGTCGCGCAAGAAGCGACGAACCAACAGCCAGCCGACGAAGCCGACGACGCCGGCGCCGATGAAGGCCTTGCTGAGCTTGCCGAGGTTCTTGCCGCGCACGGCCTTGCTCACCGAGCTGACCGCCTCTTGCTGATCGGCGAGCGAATATTCGACGACGCGGTCGTCCCAGAAACGCTTCATGCCGTCGATGAGCGCGGCAATTCCGCGCAGCTCGGCGTCGTCGACGACCAGGCCACCGAAGCGGGCGCGCTCGTAGACGTCGACGGCCCGCTGCAGCAGCAC
>JBKJNL010000807.1:0-3144 GCA_046593615.1 Myxococcota bacterium
GCCGCCTGGGCGCCAGCGTTGGGGGAGGCACAGGCGGCGTCGCGACCGTCGATGTCGCGATCAGCGCCGGGGTCGGCGGCGACGGGGGCGACGGGGTCGGCGGCGATGGCGTCACCGCCAAATCCGGCGGCAACGTCTCGACCACGACGTGGTCGCGCGCGTCGAGCCGAGGCCAGGCCAAGGCACCGACGAGGCCGACGACGACGACGACGCCGGCCAGCAGCAGCCCCGGAGGCCTGCGCCGGGTCGGGGCCGTGGGCGCGCCGATCACCCGCTGGGTGCGGCGGCGCACGTCGGGAGACAGGGGCTTGACGCTGCGGCGCGGGGCCTGCCGCACGGCGCGGGCGACGATGCGCGACAGGCCTTCGTCGAGGCCGCGGTCGAGCGCGATGGCCTCGAGCTGACCCTTGACGACGCGGGCCGACGCCGGGCGCCGGGCGGGATCCTTCTCGAGCAGGGCCCTGACGACGGCGGCGAGGTCGGCGCCCACGCGGGCTTCGTCGAGGGACGGCGCCAGGCCATCGCGCACCTTGTGGACGACGTCGGCGTCGGTGGCGGCGTCGAACAGGCGGCGGTTCTGCAGGCACTCCCAGACGACGACGCCGGCGGCGAACAGGTCGGCGCGGCCGTCGACTTTTTCGCCGCGCGTCTGCTCCGGCGCCATGTACGCGAACTTGCCCTTGAGCTCCCCGGCGACGGTGTGCTCGCTCTTGAGGCGCGAGGCGGCGACGCCGAAGTCGGCCAGCTTCACGCACCCGTCTTCGCCGAGCAGCACGTTGCCGGGCGAGACGTCGCGGTGGACGACGTCGAGGGAGGCGCCGTCGCGGCGGGCCTCGTGCACGAACGCCAGGGCCGAAAACAGCGGCACGGCGATGGCCAGCACCAGCTCGACGTCGAGAGCCGGCCCATCAAGAAGGGCGCGCTCGAGCAGCACGCCGAGGTCGGTGCCATCGATGTGCTCAAAGACGAGGAAGGGCCCTTGCTCGTCTTCGCCGCGATCGAGCATGCGCACGACGTGGCTGCAGCCGCCCTGGTCGTCGTCGCCGCCGAGGGCCCCGTGCACCGCGGCCTCATCGGCGAACAAGCGCAGGTACGAGGCGTCGAAGCACAGCGGGGGCCGCACCCGCTTGATGACCACCGAGGCGCCGTCGTCGCGCACCGCGCTCTGCACCAGGGCCATGCCGCCTTCGCCGAGCAGTCCGAGCTCGCGGTAGGTCGGCTTGTGCGGCGTCTTCTGGGGCGGCGCCGTCATGGGCCCCTCCCCGCCGCTCGCGCCCGGCGACGTCGAGCACAGCGTGCTCCGCTGCACCCTCCACCGTGCGTTCCACCGTGCGTTCCACAGCAGGTTCCGCAGGGCGTTCCACAGGCTGCTCGCCGGGTCACTCCACGGCGCGATCCGCGGGGCGCGAGGCCACCGCACACGACACCGGAGACGACAGAGCGCAGCACACCACCAGCCTAGGCAGCGCGCGCCCCGCCGTCACCCCGACCCGTCCCCAGGCGCGAGCATCGGGCCACACGCCTCAGCCCGGCGATCGCTCGGGTGCCGGGCCGACGTAGCGGGCGCGCGGGCGCAACATCTGGCTTGAGCGTCGCTGCTCAAGAACGTGGGCGATCCAACCCGCCGTGCGCCCCAGGGCAAAGATCGCCGTGGCCATGCCGGGCGCGAGGCCGAGGGCGCGGCTCGCGGCGACGAGGCCGAGGTCGACCGACGGCTTCGCCAGCGGGTTGTCGCCGACGAGCTCGCGCCAGGCGTCGGCGACGGCGCGGGCGACATCGGCGGCGGGGCTGGCTTTGACGAGGGGGTGCTCAAGCAGCGCCGTGGCCCGCGGGTCGCCGCCCGGGTACAGCCGATGTCCGAAGCCCGGCACCGGCTCGCCGCGGTGGAGCTTTCCAGCGACGACGTTCCGGGCACGCTTCGGCTCGGAGACCTCGTCGAGCAGGGCTTCGACGCGGTCGCAGGCGCCGCCATGGCGCGGACCGGCCAACGCCGACAGCGCCGCCGACAGGCACGTCGCGAGGTTGGCCCCCGTCGACGCCGCCACGCGCGCCGCAAAGGTCGACGCATTCAGCTCGTGGTCGGCGATGACGATCAACATCCGATCGATGAGGCTCTCGGCCTCGAGCGGCAAGCCGAGGGCGTCGCGCAGGCCGGCCCCGGGCCTGGCCTCGAAGTCGCGCAGCTCGCGGGGCGCGCGCAGCAGCACCGGCGACATGCACAGGTGGCCGAGCATCGCGTAGGCCTTGCTCCATTCGGTGTCGTCGTCGAGGACCCCGGTGGGTCCGGCCAGCTTCCAGGCGGTGAGCACGAGGTCGAGCGCGTGCAGGGGCGTCGACGGCGGCTTCGCCCATGACAGTCGGCGGATCACGCGAGCGACGGCGACGGCGTGGTCGTGGATGCGCACGACGTCGGGGTCGTCGGGGATCGGCGCACGGATCCAGACGCCCTTCTTCGTGGGGTGCTCGACGTCGGGCCGGGCCGCGAGCAGGTCGGGCCAGAACGTGCCGCGCGCCAGCCAGTAGGCGCAGCGCGAGAAGCGGTCGCCGTCGTCGTCGTCGGTCCAGAAGGTGGCGGGCGCGAGGCCGCGGTACCAGGGGCCGCCGCCGTCGATGAACGTGATCGCCGACTCGACCACCGGCGCGCCCCAATCGAGGGCATCTCTGGCCGCGGCGTCGTGGCCCTTGCGGGCGTCGGCGCGGGCCTTGAGGCGGAGCACGTCGGCGCGGGCGTAGCGCTTGAGACGGCTGCCCGGGCTGTCGCGCGAGCGCAGCAGCCCGCGCGACACATAGGCGTAGAGGGTGGCGGGCTTGATCCCGAGCAGCGCCGCGGCCTGGGCGGCGGTGACAACGTCGAGCGGCGGCGAAGGGGTCGTGGTGGCGGCAGTCATGATCAATATTGATTGATCTATCAACATTGATCAACCTCGTGGCCGAGACGACCGTGACCCTCAGGAGGTCACCATGCGTTCCACCGTTTCCGCGCCCCCCGCTTCCGACCCGGTCCTCGTCGACGCCGGCGCTGTCACGACACCCGGCCCGCCGGGGATCGCGGCTGTTCCCGGGCCCGCCGCGATCCCCGGCGGGCCGGGTGTCGTGACAGCGCCGGCGTCGACGAGGACCGGGTCGGAAGCGGGGGGCGCGGAA